>NZ_JAYGGZ010000015.1:0-63871 GCF_034931465.1 Anabaena sp. UHCC 0399
ACCAACGCCATTGCGATCGCCAATCTCCCTTGATATTTCCAAAGACTGCTGAAAAAACTCAATTGCCCGTTGGTACTCTCCCAGGGAGTCGTAAGCATTGCCTAATGAAGTGAGAGAAGCTATATATTTCCTATTTTCTCTATCGCCAATTTCTTGCCATTTACTGACCAACTGCCCATATAATTCTACTTGGTCGATGTAATAACCCCGCAAGGTTAAAAATTCATTGCAAACCTCAATGCTATCAAAGGCAGAGTTATAATCTTGCAACTGATAACAGTGATGAAAGATTTCTAAGTATTCTTGAACATCATCTTTTGTTTGCCAAGGTGGTTGTTTAGCAATTGAACGATAATAATTAATGGCTCGTTGATGTGCTTCCGTCTGTTCGCCAGCTTTGTATCGCACATACTCTAAAACCACAGGCTGAAAACCAAATCGCCGTTTACCATTAAGCTTTTCTACCAACAAAGAACGCTTAACCAGATTCCGTAATTCTGTTTCAATCTCAAGTTCTGCATTTCCTGGCAACACTGCCACTGCTGCTGTACTATCAACCGCACCACGATAAACACTAATATTCAGCAATAAAGCCTTTTGTAACTCACTCAATCTTGCAAAACTGGCATCCAATACTAAAACCATCCCCACATTTTCCCGGCGATGGATACCTACCACTTGGGGATCTGTCAACAACTGCTGCAAATTCCCTAAGCCTAAATCTGCTAATCTGCCTAAATCCGGGTCTTGTGAATATTCTTCCTTTAATAAGTCTGCTACTAATCTCAACAATAGGGGATGCCCATCTACTAATTCCACAAACTCCCCTAAATTCCCTTTAATGCCCAATGCGGTTAACAGTGCCACCCCTTCATCTACTTGTAAACCCTTCAGGGGTAGCCATTGAAAACCTTTTAATTCTGGTCTTTCTCTCGTGGTGACTAGCACCTTACTATTACCGCCAGATTCCACCCATGTTTGGAAAAACTCACCGTAAAATAAACTTCCCCACTGTCGATCAGGTTGTAATAAACTTTCTAGGTTGTCAATAATCAGTAAAAATTGCCCAGAACGCAAACACTTAACTAACGCCTCTACTAACTGCGCTTCTTGTTCTGGTACGTAAAAGTCAAATTCTGTTAATACTTGTCTGGCTAAATCGCTAAAACTTGCACCATTACCGACATCAGCCCAAAACCGCTTGGGGAAACCCGCAATTTCATCATAAATCTTCGTTGCCAGCGTTGATTTACCTGTGCCACCGATGCCTTCTATACCAATTAAAAAGGTATTGTCATCACTTAACCATTGTTGTATTTGAGTGTATTCTGTTTTTCGTCCTTGCCAGTAAGCTAAACTTTTACCGGGATTCCCAGCTTTGAGAACCCCCGGCGATTCTTCTTTGGTACTGCTTTCTAGTTGAACAAGAAATTGAACTTGTTGAGCGTTCAGATGGAAATTTTCCGCATCAACACGACCAATTTGAGTTAACTTACTCTCATCTTGAGCAGTTCCCTCTAATTTAATGATTTCTTGGTGGTTAGGGTTTGGTTCTTCCGCCATAGTTAGTCAGCAGATAGACAAATTTTGCTGGATGTTGGTGTTCGGAACTCGGATGTTGGTGTTTGGAACTCGGATGTTGATGTTTGGAACTCGGATGTTGGTGTTTGGAACTCGGATGTTGGTGTTTGGAACTCGGATGTTGGTGTTTGGAACTTGGATGTTGGTGTTTAGAACTCGGATGTTGATGTTTAGAGCGAGAAATTTTTTGCTCAGAATGAGAATGTTTCTGTTCAAAATGAGAACGTTACGCCGTGTGTAACTTTTTTTTAAACCTAACCCCCAACCCCTTCCCTTGTAGGGAAGGGGAGCAAGAATCAAAACCTCTAACGCCACTTGCTACAAGTCGGGAAGTTAAAAGCTCACCTCATTAGCATCAATCTTCCCGACTTGCTTCACTGTACTTTGGTCGTAAGCATTCGCACTCATCTGAATATTGTCACCGGGGTTTTCAGTCGATGTTTGCAAAATTTTGGCTATCTCTTGTGCCAGTGCTGTCTCAGACTTTAAAATATCTTTTAATTGCGCCCGTAAAGCTGCTTGGTAATCTTCATCTCCTGGATTTTGCATTGCTGCTGCGGCTGCTTTTTTGGCTTCTTCCTTCGCCTCTACTTTGGGTAGTAACTTACCCCAAATAGCCTTGGCTTTATTCCAAACATCTTCACCGACTTTCTGAGATGCTCCTTCTGCAACTTTACCACCCATAGTCAGTAAAAATGGCAGACAGGGCGCAAGAAATTTAACGATTAAGGCGATATCCATTAATTTACGGGGTTAATTACGGTTATTTATACAAAGTTATGTTAGCGTATTCCTCATTTACGGCACAGCAGCCTCTGAATTTTGAGAATTATTGCCTATATTCATTGCATCACCCACGGCGTTAACATGGCTAAAGCCTGAGCATTTTATATTAATTATTGGCGATCGCTTCACTCTGACTGAACCAAAAATAGGAGCTGATTTATATCTGGTTCTATAAGTAACCTTTTTGTATAAAGCTAGACATATAATATGAGATATCTTACTCTTAAAAGATTAATTTTCTCTCCAGTCGCTGGCGGCTATTAATCAAAAATATTTACAAAAATGCGGTTGTATTAATGGATACTCAACTATTTGGTTTAGCTAATCACGATCAAGCGAATAACTCAGATGTTCTGCTAACAGATGCTATTATCCGTCAGCCTTTAGTTGTTACTCCCAATACGCCTGCCATTGAAGCATTGATATTAATGAATAACACCAGGACGAGCGGCTCACTATCCCATGATTTGGATCAGTCTTGGCTGAAGACAACAGCTAAAGCTACTTGTGTGTTAGTCATGCAAGACAAGCAACTTGTAGGTATCTGGACAGAACAAGATTTAGTCCGCTTGAGTGCTGAGGGGCTTAACATGGCTGAAAAGAGCATGGCTGAAGTCATGAGCCATCCTGTAATTACCTTACAAGAATCTGAGTTAAATAATTTTTCAGTCCCGCTACAACTATTTAGTCAGCATCGCCTGCGACATCTACCTGTAGTTGATCATTGTCACCAAGTAATTGGTTTACTTACCTACGAAACTCTATTAAATGGGCTGAGTAAATTACAACAATTACAAACCCAACAAAAGCAAGATTGTCAAGGGTGTATTGGGGTTCAGATGGAAGCATCAGAAAAAAAATATCGCTCGCTGGCAGAAAATATGCCTGATGGTATCTACCTTGTTAGCCCGGATAGAGAATTATTGTACTTAAATCCAGCGATCGCGCAAATTTTTGGCAGACCTTGTGCATATTTCTTCACTAACTATCCTGATAGCGTATTCAATTGTATTCATCCTGATGATCGAGAATTGTTCATTTCTGCGTTTTTTCCTGAGAGGGGGGAACAGAAAAATAACGAGATTAACTATCGAATTATCAAGCCGGATGGATCAATTCGCTACGTTTGCGATCGCGCTCATATTATTTATGATGCTGAGGGTAAGGTGGAAGCCTATCAGGGTATTGTCACAGATATTACCGCCGCTAAACAGGTAGAACAAGCTCTACGAGATAGTGAACACCGCTATGCAACATTGACCGCAAATGCCCCAGTGGGTATCTTTTGCACCGATTTACAAGGAAATTGCCAATATCTTAATCCTAAATGGGAAGAAATGGCCGGCTTGCCGATGGCAGAGGCACTAGGATTAAACTGGTCACAGGCCTTACATCCCGAAGATCGCGATCTTGTCGTCAGTCAGTGGTCTGATGCTGTCGCCAAGCAACTACCCTTCTTTACAGAACATCGTTTCCAAAATTCAAAGAATAAAGTTATTTGGGTGATGGCACAAGCAATTCCGGAAATCGATAGCACGGGAAATTGTACAGGCTATATAGGCACGGTTACAGATATTAGCGATGTCTACGACGAGCTTTGCTTACGCAAACGCATGGAAGGCCGGTTAGAAATGCAAAACCGGATTTTATCCCAGATTGCAAAAGGTGAACCCTTAGCAGATATCCTTCATGCTTTGATTACATCTCTGGAACAGCAATTGGATAGTGCATTATGTTGTATTCTGTCAGTCGATCAAGAAAATCGCATGCATCAGTGTGCATCAGTGAACCTACCAAAAGAATACTTCGTGAGTTGCGATGGCGTAATGATTGGCGAGGGAGTCGGCTCTTGTGGGACTGCGGCTTATCGCCAACAAGTGATAATTGTTTCAGACATCGCCAATGATCCCCTGTGGCAAGACTACAAGGATTTCACCCTGAATTTTGGATTGCGGGCTTGTTGGTCTGCTCCTATTATCGCTAGTGATGGCTGTATTCTGGGAACATTTGGCATATATTACCGTGAGGTAAAAACACCGCAAACCTATGAGTTGGAAACTCTCACCCTTGCCGCCTATTTGGCGGGAATTGCTATGGAACGTCAGCGTGCAGTGATAGCTCTGGAAAAAAGTGAGAGTTTTTTACGCGCCATTTACGAAGATGTTGAGCAAGCAATTTTTACGGTAGAGATTGATCCCCAAGGCGAATATTGTTATGGGGCTTGGAATCCTGTTGCCGAGCGTTTTTTTGGCATCAGTGGCATAGAAACACAAGGTAAAAACCCCAAAGAATTGTTTGGTGAATCTTTGGGGACATTACTCTGTCAACAATACGATGCTTGTTTCGAGTCAGGAAATATTGTTTCCTTTGAAGAGCATTTCACTAACTCGCATACAAATCGCAGTTATTGGTTATTGATAACCCTAAAGCCATTGCAGAACGAAACCGGACGCATCTATTGCCTCATCGGTACGGCGGCTGACATCACTGGACGCAAAGGTGCAGAAGAATCTTTAAAAACATTGGTTGAAGGTACGGCAGCAGTAACGGGGACAGAGTTTTTCTCGGCTTTAGCTCGTTATACAGCAAAAGCCCTGGATGTACCCTATGTATTAGTTACAGAACGTATTGGCAACTGCTTAAAAACCCTGGGATTCTTTGCAAATAATAAATTGCAATCCCAAATTACCTATAACATTGCTCAAACTCCTTGCGAAAAGGCATTGGTAGAAGGCATTTTTTACTGTGAATCGAAAGTTGCCCAGGAATTTCCAGCAGATGTGGATCTGACTATCATGGAAGCAGAATACTACTTAGGTGTGGCTCTGCGGGATAATAACGGTGTAGCTATAGGTAATCTTTGTGTTCTCGATACCCATCCTCTAGAAGAACCAGAACGCATGAAAGCCACTCTGCGGGTGTTTGCATCTCGTGCAAGTGCAGAACTAGAACGCAAGCGAGCCACAGAAGCCTTAGAACAACTCAACGAAGAACTAGAAGTAAACATCACACAACGAACGGCAGCATTGCAAGAAAGTGAAGCTCGATTTCGTGTCACCTTTGAGCAAGCAAATGTCGGTATATTTGAAGTTGATTTGCAGGGTAGATTCATGGGTATGAATCAAAAATTCGGCGATATTGTCGGTTATTCTGAGACAGAACTGTTGGGTAAGTCCTTTATGGAGATTACCTATCCAGAAGACATAACGGCTGATTGTCTTCAGATGGATTATCTCCTAGCTAGCGAACTTCAGACATTTGCAATGGAGAAACGTTATATCCATAAACAAGGAAGACTTGTTTGGGTATATCTCACTGTTGCCTTTGTGCGATCGCTCGCTGGTGAACCACAATATATGATTGGTGCAATTCAAGATATCAGCGATCGCAAACGCGCCGAGGAATTACTGCAAAAACAAGCACAGCGCGAAAAGCTACTGAGAAACATCACTCAACATATCCGTCAATCCCTTGATTTAAAGTCAATTCTCTCATCAGCCGTCAACGAAATTAGACAAACTTTTCAGGCGGATCGCGTCTTAATTTTTCACCTGATGAGCAACGGTATGGGAGTAGTGCTACAGCAATCCGTTGCGCCTGAGTACCCCATCATCGAAAGTATATTGTGGGAAAATGAATGTTTCCCGCCAGAATGTTATGAATTTTACCTCGCAGGTAATGTCCGCATCGTCACAGATACTCAAAATGACGATTGGGCAGACTTTCTGGCTAAATTCATGCAACAAACACAAGTAAAATCCCAGATTATCGCCCCTATTATTCAAAAAGTGGAAAATCAACCTGCTAGGGTATGGGGATTAATTAGCATTCATGCCTGCGCTACTCAGCGTCAATGGCAACCAGATGAAGCTAATCTACTCCAGCAAATTGCTAGCCAGTTATCCGTAGCTATTCAGCAAGCAGACCTCTATCAACAAGTGCAAACCGAACTAAGCGATCGCAAACGTGCAGAGGTAGCATTGTCTATGTTGAATGAGGAACTACTTTCTGTCAACACAGAACTATCCCGCGCTACTCGCCTCAAAGATGAATTTCTCGCCAGCATGAGTCATGAACTCCGCACACCCTTAAACGCCATTTTGGGAATGTCTGAAGGCTTGCTAGAAGGGGTATTTGGTCAAATTACAGAACGTCAGCAACACGCCTTGTCTACTATCGAACGTAGTGGGAAACACCTGCTAGAACTGATCAACGACATCCTGGATTTAGCCAAAATCGCCGCAGGTAAACTAGAACTGCAAATTGCTCCCATTACCATTTGTTATCTGTGTGAGTCTAGTTTAGCTTTTGTCAAGCAACTAGCTCATCAAAAACAAATTCAAATCAGACTGAATATTCAAAGCACTATTAAACGAATTACTGTTGATGAACGTCGAATGCGGCAAGTTTTAATTAACCTGCTCAATAATGCCGTGAAATTTACCCCAGAAGGGGGGGTGATTATCTTAGCAGTCAGAAGAGAAAGAATGGAAAACTATCCTACTCCAGGAAATACTCACAGTCCTCAATCACAATCCTTAGAGTGGGTGAGCTTTTCAGTAATTGATACAGGTATTGGTATTGCTCCAAAAGATATGGAAAAATTATTCCAATCCTTCGTACAGATCGATAGTCGCTTAAACCGACAGTATACTGGCAGTGGACTCGGACTAGCTTTGGTACGTCAAATTGCAGAGTTACACGGTGGACAGGTAACTGTCAGTAGTGAGGTAGGCAAAGGTAGTTGCTTTACCGTACGTTTACCTTACATAGACAAAAAATTAACGTTTCCTACACCTCCAGCAGATGTACAATTACCTTTAACAAGTTTATCAACTATTCCGTCACTAGTTTCAGAATCACCCTTAATTCTTTTAGCAGAAGATAATCAGGCCAATATTGAGACGATTTCTAGCTATCTTGAAAGTAGAGGGTATAGACTAATACTAGCAACCAATGGACAAACTGCCATTAATTTGGCCAAATCACAAAATCCTAGCTTGATTTTGATGGATATTCAAATGCCCCAAATCAACGGCTTAGAAGCTATCCGCTCCATTCGGGAAAATGAGGAATTAGCCAATGTTCCCATAATTGCATTAACAGCATTAGCCATGCCAGGCGATCGCGAAAAATGTCTCCAAGCCGGAGCAAATGATTATGTGAACAAGCCAGTCAAGCTGAGAGAGCTTACAAGTAGAATTCAAAACTTGTTAGAAAAGTAATATACATACTAAATGGACAATCAGCCTTTTATCCTAGTCGTTGATGATGAACCAGATAACTTTGATGTAATTGAAACCCTACTGTTTCGTGAGGGTTATGATCTAAACTACGCATCGAATGGTCACAGAGCAATAGCACGGCTAAAAACTATACAGCCCGATGTAATTTTATTAGATGTGATGATGCCTGATTTGGATGGGATTGAAGTATGCAAACGCATCAAAGCCAATTCTCAATGGCAGCATATTCCGATCATTATGGTTACAGCCTTGACGGCAAAAGAAGACTTAGTAAGATGTATGGCAGCAGGTGCGGATGACTTTATCAGTAAACCCGTGAATGGTTCGGAGTTACGTGCTAGGGTTAACTCGATGCTGCGGATTAAGCACCAGCATGACAAGTTGCAAACATTACTACAGCTCAGGGAAGACATGGTAAAGATGGTCTTGCATGATATGCGTAATCCCCTGACCTCTATTTTACTAGCCACCGAAATCTTACTGTTACCTGATTTTCCGATTCACAAGCAGCCAAACAAAATTAATCAGATTATTTCTTCTGTGCAACATCTGCAATCTTTGATTGATGACCTATTGCTGATGGCCAAGTTAGAATCTGGCAAAATGATGCTAAATTTTCTAGAAATAGACTTAAATCAACTATGTTTATCAGCATTAACTAATTTTGAAGCGATCGCAGATCAAAAAAATCTCCGAATCCTCAGTGAATTAACCCAATCTCATCTGATTGTCAATTTAGATGCTTTGATATTTCGTAGAGTTATAGATAACCTTTTATCCAATGCCATCAAGTTCTCACCAAAAAACAGTCAAGTGATCCTGCGAACTGATGATTTAGATAGAGGGGGCGTGATAGTTGAGATTGCTGATTCCGGTTCAGGAGTTACTGAAAATCTCAAACAGGTCATTTTTGAAAAATACGAAGTGGGAACACTAATGCCAGAAGTTACACAACTGGGTTTAGGATTAGCATTTTGTAAAATGGCAGTGGAAGCCCACGGTGGCAAAATCACCGTTAAAAATAACCAACCCAAGGGGGCAGTATTTACAGTCTTTCTGCCAAAAGTATGAGAACTGGGGACTGGGGACAAATATTAACTAATCACTCATGACTAATCACCCTTTCCCCGATTAATCCAAATCCCTCTGAGTCCAGCCGCTTTTGATCCTTGATAGTCCTCTACAATACTGTCACCAATATGCCATGCTGACCTAGGGGAACAATCATGCTTTTCTAAAGCAGCCGCAAAAATTTTGGGGTTGGGTTTGGCTGCACCTACTTGAGTCGAAATGGTCACAGACTTGAAAAAATGACTCAATTCTAAAGCTTGCAAGACTGAGTAAATCCGGGAATCGAAGTTAGACAACACACCTAATTCAATCCCTAAATGTTTCCAGTTGCTCAGAGATTGCAAAACATCAGGATAAATAAACCACGGTTCGGCAGTACCAAAGTGAATGTAAAGTTCTCCAAAAAAGTTAGAGAAGTCAGCAAATTGATTGATGATACCTGCACTTTCAAAAGTGTTTAAAGCAATAGTTCGCCACCACTCAAATTCTCGTTGGGGAATATCTTCTAATTCAGCATCAGGAAATATTGGTGGTGGTGCAGCTTTAAAGCTGTCCTTAAATGCTTGATCTAAAATCTCTGTGGAAGCTTCCACACCAAACTCTAGGGCTAACTGACTATAAACTTTACCGACGCTGCCTTTGACACCAAAGAGTGTACCCACTGCATCTAAAAAAATAACTTTGGGTCTTTCCATTAAACTTGCTGACAATGATGAATTTTAATTTGGCTAGTGGAAATTATAGTGGTTAAGATTTATCATCTGCCACTGAAGAAAGTGTTTCTATAATAGGACGGACTAACCAATTAAAACCAACTTTTAATTGATGATCAAAAGTTGGCATTCTATACAAGTAAGCTAGACGACGGGCAATATAGGCTAAAGAACCGTCTAACTTAATTCCTAATCCTGTTAAAGTGGCGTTATCTTTACCTAGTGCCATCATTTCCCCTAACTGTTGATAGCAAAAAGGTAGCAAGGGGCGATTTGTTAAAGAAGCCCAGATGTTCCAGGCTGTATAATCGGCTTGTTGAAAAGCGGCTTGGGCTGTAGCGGGAATTTGTTGACCATTCACATCAAGACAGTCGGCTAAGTCTCCCAAAGCAAAAATTTCTGGATGGTCAAGGACTTGTAATGTGGTGTTAGTCGTGATTTGACCGCGCTGGTTTTGTTTTAAAGGCAGGGCTTTGACTACAGGTGCAACCCGTGTCCCCACAGTCCAAATGACCACATCTACAGGGATTGTATCTACTTGACTTTTATACTCTAGGGAGATGGTATCTTGGGTAATTGATTCAATTTTGGTTTCTAAATCGAGAAATACACCCCGCGCCTCTAAAGCTTTTTTAGCGGCTTCGCGGTTAAATTCTGGGGAAGTCCTTAAAATTTTGTCGCTAATTTCAATTAAGCGAAAACGTCCTCTGTCGCCTAGCCTATCTGCCAATTTACAAGCTAATTCCACCCCACTGTAGCCACCGCCAACAATAGCTACTCTAATTTTCTCTGCATTGGATTCTTCCAAAATTCGCAGCCGTTCTTCGAGGCGATAAGCATCATTGATGGTGCGGAAAGGGTAAGCATAGGATGTCGCACCAGGGACTAAATCTAGGGGGGTTTCTCCACCTAGGGCTAATACTAAGCGGTCGTAGGGAATAGCTGGGCCATCTTGTAAGTTGACCTGTTGCTGGTCAAGATCAATTCCAGAGGCGACTGCTTGATAAAAACGTACACCTGTGCCTTGTAAAAGTTCTGCAAAAGGAGGAGCAATTTCCCAAGTTTGCAGTTCCCCGGTGAGTAATTCGTACAATAAAGGGGAAAATAGGAAGCGATCGCTTTGATCAACTAGGACAATTTCGGGTTTTTGCTCAGATTCCCAAGGTAATTGACTTAAACGCAAAGCTGTGTAGAGACCACCAAAGCCTCCCCCAAGGATCACAATTCTCATAGTCTGTTCAGTCATGGTTTCTACGGGATATCTATCCCAGCAAGGCAACTAACTCTCAGTGTAATGATTTATCGCAGTCTGTGACCATCAAGCAGAAATCTCTAAATTGAATGGTAGCGATCGCCTAATTTTCTGTAAAAATAAAAGACGCTACCTAACGCCAACGCTATTCTTGAATTATCTCCTCAACCTTAAAAGTTTTTCCGGCTACTGTTACTTGGTCTGCTGATACTAATTTCCGACCTCGCCGGGTTTCAATCATGCCATTGACTTTGACATCACCATCATTGATCATGAGTTTGGCTTGACCTCCTGTTGAGGCTATACCCACAAATTTAAGAAACTGGTCGAGTTTAATCATGTTGAAAGTTAAAAAATAGTAACTCACTATAAATTTTACCGAAGCGATCGCGACTAAACCAAGCATCCCAGCCATGAGGTATGCTGAAATTTGCGATCGCACTCCTAAATAATGCACCCAGAACACCACTAAATACAGCAATCAATCCAGTTAAACTCACAATTCTAAGCAAAACCATGATTTGAATTTCACTTCATTTCCTCTGCTCAATCATGGTAAGCCAAAGAATTTAGTAATCAAAGGCAACAATTTACCGCAGGCTTCAACTAACTTCTCGGTTGTAGGTAAGTCAGCAATTGTACCTTTCAAGAATTTAAGAGCCGTTTTTGCTATTTTCTGCATTGCTCCATCTTCCGGTTTTTGACCTGCTTCTGCAATTACTTTTAACTGTTCTAAAGCTTCTTCTTTGTCTTCATCACCTAGGTTTTTATCAGCTTCAATAGCAATTTGTAATTCAGTTAGGAGTTCCTTTATCCCTGGTTTATCTGGTTCAGAAGATGCAGGTAACTGATTAATAGTATTTGTAACACTGCCACTAATTACGCCAATAGCAACACCTGTCATTGCAGAATTTTCACCCACGGCAGAAATTCCACTGATGTTCCCTTGAGAGCCACTGATATTGATATTTCCTTTACTTTGTGACATAAAAAATTCTCCTTGATTTTGATATGTTTCTACATAAAACTTAGGCTGATGTATGGCATTTTCTAGAAGTCTTTCTAAGCTTTGAATCCGTTCTTCTTTTTCCTTAATTCCTAAAAGTAGGGTTTGTAGATCACTATAAGGTAAAGACTGAATTTCAGCATATTTTTGAAAATATTCTTGATAAAGTTCTGAGCGATTCGCATCATTATTTACTATAGCTTGCAGGCGAATTTTGTCTTTTCCTCTACCTTCTAAAGCAACAATTTCTAATTCAGCTTCTGGGTGATTCTCTGCTAGTTGTGTAACAGCGATCACCGCAGCAGTTGGATCAATTCCTTCATAATGAAATAAATCAAGAGTTTTGAACTTGTTAGCTACTTGACGCGGATCAATATTTTGAGTCTGGTAGAGATCAAGAGTTTTGATAATCGGGGCAATAAATTCTGCAAAGTCTCCTGCTTGAAAAGTTTCCCGCCGATTATCTGGTTTGCGATAAGGATCGGGATCATCCTTGGTTGGTAGCTGCATATATATGTAATCACATTTGATATCTTCAAGTTTAGTATCAGTGGAAATTCCCCAGTTTTGAATATAAGCTCCTGTTAAACAAGCTTGATTTAAAATAGTTTGATATAGCTGTGCTTGGGCAAGTTTTGCCCCTGCTAAATTAGCATTTTGTAAATTGGCTTCACTCAAATCTGTACCAATAAAACTAGCATCTTGTAAATTAGCATTTTCCAGATTTAATTCTCGGAGATTTAAACGATCAAAGTTTTGTTCTTTACCTTCTTTGGTAATGACTAACTGCTGTAATTGGGAATTTTCTAAGTATGTACCTTCTAAACGAGCTTGAGCTAAATTTTGTGTTTGAAACCAGCAGGTGCGGGTAAGTATAGCTTGGCGCAAGTCTACACTTTTGAGGTTAGATCGGGTAAAATTAGCATCTGTTAAATTAGCACCGCGAAAGCTAGTTCCACCTTGGGAAACAATACTAATTGCCAAGGAGCGAATCAGTAAGTATTTTGGATTTCCAGCTATAGCTTGTTTTCCTACATAAAACCCAAAGGCGATCGCTACTAAACCAACTATGCCAGCCATGATGTATGCTGAAACTTGCGATCGCACTCCCAATAACGCACCAACAACAGCACCAATTACAGCGATTAATCCTGTCAAGCTCACGATTCCCGGTAAAACCATAGCTCTGGCGACAGCTACAGCCAAAGCCATATTCATCACACCAACAATTGAGCCAGCTATAGCCAGTATCACTATTAGTACCATCACTTCCTGTTTCCAGTCTTTCACCGCAGAGCGGATGATAGCTCCATAAACGGAATGTACGTTGATACGACTATTGTGTAGCCATCTGCTAAACCGTCTTTGGCGACTCTGGGCAAACAATGCTCGACTTTGCACATAAATCCCCCCGCAAGGTTAAATTTATACACTCAGCGCAAATTAATGCAATCACCATCCAAACTAGTGTCTTTAAGTGTCTTATGTCTGCCCATGTTTTCGATGGACTCAGTAGTTTGAACAAGTCATCATATAAACGCTCGGTCGCTTCCATCTGTTTCTCTATCTGTGTTTTGTCACCAGCTAGAGTACGGCGAAATTACTCGTTATGGAAGTCTGCGCCTCCTTTTTTCTCTGCTTCAATTTCTTGTACTCAGACTTTTGTCAGTCAACCAGCCGTAGCACCAGCGACGAGGGGAGTGACTCACTAGACTAGGAAACGCTCTTATTACGAATCACAAACTAGAAACATCATCCATTAAGCTACTTTCGAGTTGTTTTTTCGCTGCTTTTAACTGTTTCCAAAGAGTTTTAATTTCATGGTAAGCCTCTTGGGGAGACAGCTTCCCATTAGTTTGCAAATTACTGATATAACTCACGCGTTGGGCAAATTCTTGGAGATTGGCGTTAAATACTAAATACTCTGGCTTGAATTGACCATAATAACAACTACGCGGATATAGAAAGTCAGAGAGGTTAGAGAGAAAATCTGATTGTTCTGACATTTTTACTCATACCTTTTATTAGTTTCAAGCCAGACTCAAGAATTACCAACTGTGTTGGCGATAATTTTATATCAAATTAATAAAAAAAAAATGTATTTTGGGTGACGTTTTTTTGAAATATATAGCACTCCTATTTGATTTGTCAGAATTTTTAGCCTTCAAAATCTCGCACCATATTATGGTTGCTATTTAAATTTCAACTAGAAGTTAATTGTTCTGCAACCTGACCAATAATTTCCTCTAACGTGCGGAGTAATTCTTGCTCGTTGTAAGGTTTAGAAAAATAAGCTCGCGCCCCCAATTGCATAGCTAATTGTCGGTGCTTATCACTACTACGAGATGTCAACATCATTACGGGGATATGTTTAGTTGTAGTGCTAGAGTTAATCTTATCTAAGAAGCCATAACCATCAAGGCGTGGCATTTCAATATCACAAATCACACCTTGGACTTGTAAACCATCGGTTAACTTTTCCCAAGCATCTTGACCGTCTTTGGCTTGCTCTACTTGATACCCTCCTTTTTCTAGGGTGAGTGCTAAGAAACGGCGGACATTAATTGAGTCATCAATAATTAAAATTGTACCTTTAGACTCAATAGTTGGTGCTGGTGTTTTACCACTGTTAAAAAATAGAAATGGTGTTTTTAACCTAGCTGATGGTAATTGATGGCTTCTGGGAGTACGCTGATGATTGGCAATCCAATACAGCAACTCATTGGTATTAACTAAGGACACTACCCGCCCATCACCCAAAATTGTGCAGTTACTAAAACCTGTGGGTAAGGGTATATTGCCCTCAACTTGGCGAATAGCAACTTCTTGCTCACCCCAACATCTATCTACTTGGATGGCGACGGGTTGATTTCCTGGGATGATTAACACACTAGTGGCATTAATGGCGGGGGGTGTTTCTAGTTCTGGGCTATCGTAGCGTGGGCAGTTAAACTCTAGATAGTTACTCAAGTGAATCAATGGCAGTGTAGACCCTTGCCAGTTGATTAATTCACTACCGGAAGTAGAGATAACTTGCTCGGTTTGCAGTAAAAAGAGTTCCGCTACGACATCGGTAGGAAATGCCAGCAGCATTTTATTACTTTCTACTAACAGGACTCGCGCCATAGATAGGGTAAATGGCACGGATAAGGTAAAAGTTGTGCCAACGCCTGCTTCCGTATCAACTTTGATATCGCCACGTACTAATTTGAGGTTGTTACGAACTACGTCCATCCCCACACCGCGACCAGATAAGGCTGTCACTTGGTCGGAGGTGCTGAACCCTGGTTCAAAGATGAGTGATAACAGTTCTTCGTCGGTAGCGTGAACAAGTAAAGCTTCATCTATACCCATTCCCATAGCGCGGGTGCGAATTTTCTCTACAGGAATACCTCGACCATCATCACGCATGGTAATGATGGTGCGATTACTTTGGTGAGTGGCGGTAATTTCAATTAATCCTTGTTCTGGTTTACCAACAGTCCGGCGGGTGGTTGGTTCTTCGATACCATGATCGAAGGCGTTTCTCAAAAGGTGCATTAAAGGCTCATTTAATGCTTCCAAAATGCTGCGTTCAATTAAAGTATCGCCGCCTCTCACTTGTAGCTGGACATTTTTGCCGTATTCCACATTTAAGTCACGGATAGCTCTGGGGAATCGCTCGACTAAATCCGAAATGGGACGCATTCGGATATGGTTGAGTTTGGTTTGTAATTGTTTTGATGTTTTATTGAGTTTGCGGGTAATTTGGTCTGTGTCGTCAACGCTGAGTTGAATATCTGTGGCAACTTCTTGCACTTGAACAATGGTTTCCATGACGACTTGCGATCGCAAGTTTAATTCAGCATGGGGATTTTCTTCATTCTGGGCTAAGGACTGACTTACAGAGATAAAATTCCTGGCGGATGTTTGATTATATGCTGTCCGCAACTCCTGATTTTCTCGCTCTAGAGTCCGCACGCGCTGATTTAAATTACGCACTAGTTTACGTAGTTTTTCTAGTTGGGAATTTAATCCATTACGCTGGACAATTAATTCCCCAAATAAATCATTGATTTTTTCTAATTGTTTGCTAGGAACTCGTACTGAGTTTTCTTGTTGATGTTCCCGCTCTTTGTCGCTTGGCGGCTGGGGACTGGGGACTGGGAACTGGGAAGGAGTTTCTGGAAAAATTTGGTCGGATTTTACATCTCCAGTTTCTGCTTTTTCCGCAAATATTGTGTTTATTCCTGCAAAATCAACTGCTGCTAGTTCATGATTAATATTTTCATTGTTGTAGGCTAACCCAGCATTAATAAATTCTGCGGCTGGGGTGTCATATTCTGGAACTTCATCAATATTTGTAGAAATCAAGGGAGTAATTTCGGCTGGCTGAGATACAGATGCTAAGTCATCTAAATCTAGGGTTGTAGGTAAATTCTCCCGTTGATGAGTTAACACCAAAGCTTGCGATCGCCGCCAAGATTTTAAGGCTAGTTGGGCAATTGACCAGATGCGATCGCCTCCCGTCGGGTATAGCCCATCGCCTGATGCGTTTTCTATATGATATTTAATAGATTCACAAAGCTGGGTAAAGGCTGTGAGTTGCAACATTTCCCCCAAGCCGCCTAATTCCGCCGCCATCGTTGCCACTTCTGCCTGTAAGCCTGGCTGGGATGGATCGGCTAACACTGATTCTAGACGCTGCAAATATTCATCTACTTCCGTGCCGAACAGCAGGGGAATAATATCTTGCCCCTCATCTGTAGATAAGATGGTAGCGGCATCTTCTGGAGTAGGATCACCCAGGCGATCGTGTAATTCATCAAAAACAGGATAACAAAAAGTTTTTAACCACTGTTCTTCTATGGTATTTCCTTCTGCTAGTAATGCCACAATTTGCCGCAACCAATCTACAGCAGTAAGTAGGGAACTTTGTAATTGGGTGTCAATTGCTAAGGAATTTTTACTAGTTTTTAAAACTTTAAAAGAATCTTCTAACCGATGGGATAAATCACTCAAAGCCCGAAAACCCATCATGGCTGCGCCCCCTTTTATCGAGTGAGCAGCCCTTAAAGCACCATTGATTTTATCTAAATCAATCCTGTGATAAATATCAATTTCTAATAACACCACTTCGAGGGTATTAATGTAATCTGTTGCTTCTTCCAGAAATTGCATCTGGATTTCTAATTCTTTATCTTTTGACATAATTATATTAATTTGTAATTCGTAATTAAGATGGGCATTGGATTTTTTGCCCCCTGCCCCCTGCCCTCTAACTCACTTTAAAAGTCCCAACGGTTTCCTGTAACTGGTGGGAAATTTCTACGGTTTGTTGCAGAGATTGGGCAACTAAATGAGAAGAATCGCTGGTGCGTTGTGACACAGCCGCAACATCTTGCATTAGTTGGCTGACTCTTTGTGATGTTTGTACTTGGGATGCTGTGGCTGTAGAAATTGACTTAATTAAAAAGTCAATTTGCTGCGATACATCTAAAATTTGGCTGAGGCTTTGCTTGGCTTCTTCAACAATTTGCGTACCTTCTACTACTTGGGTAGTGCCAATTTCCATTACTTTGACTACTTCGCTGGTTTCCTGTTGGATGTTCTCTACAATATATTCAATTTCTTGGGTGGCTGAGGCACTTCTGGCGGCTAATTCGCCGATTTCTTCAGCGACGACGGCAAAACCTTGGCCTTCTTCCCCAGCACGGGCGGCTTCAATACCAGCATTAATTGCTAGTAAGTTGGTTTGGGTGGCAATTTGGTTAATGATGGAGACGACACGAGAAATTTGTTGCGAAGATTCTCCTAAGCGTCTAACTTTCCGGGATGTTTCACCGACTGTTTCCCGCAAAGATAGAATGTTCTGTACTGTTAAATCCATTGCTTGTCCGCTTTTGGTGGCGGTTTGGGCTGCGTGGTTAGCGACAGTTGCGGCTTGTTCTGCGCTGGCGGCTACAGCCTGCATGGAATAAGTCATGTTGTCAACAGCATCAAGAGTACGGTTGATTTCTACAGATTGAGTGAGGGCGGCTTCTGCTAGCTGGCGAATTGCGCCTTCATTAGAACCAATGGCTGTATTCAATTGATTCGCGGCTTGTTTAACTTGGGTGACGATATCCCGGAGATTTTCGATAATGGAGTTAAAAAAGTCGGCAACAGTGCCTATTTCACCAGCTGTCACGTCGGCGCGGACTGTTAAGTCACCTCTAGCTGCATCTTCTACATTACTCAGCAGTTCTAAAAGTTGCATTTGTAGTGCTTCTTGCCCTTCGCTACTAAAGTTGTGGGCTATAACTGCCTTTTGTTTGGCTAAAATTTGCAAATGTTCTCCTACTTGGTTAACATTGGCAGCCAAAACTCCTAATTCATCGGCGGTGGTAACTTCTACGCGGGTGTTAAATTCCCCTTGACTCAGCTTGGTTAAGGCAGTATTGGCTTTGGATAGCTGCTGTATGGTACGGTTGGCTAACCAAGCTGCGATCGCACCTACAAGACTAGCTGTCATAACTGTGCCAATGGCTATTGTCCACAATAATTGTCTTTGGGGCTGCCACAAAATTTCTGCATCTGTGGTTAATAAAACTTGCCAGTTGAGATTAGGTAAACCTTCTAGACGTTGTGATGGTACGTAACTATAAAGTTTCCCATCTGTGATTAAACTATCGGTTTTTTGATGCGCTAGAAGTGCCGATAAATAGGGATAAGCTGTTTTTACTTGTTTACCTAATAATTCTTTGTCTGGACTGAAAAATACTTTGCCTGATGGGTCAAGTAAACTATATGTACGTCCATTAGCGACGTAATTTTTCATCGCTGCTGCTAGTGATTTGATCGGCATCCGCACGCGAACTACAGCAATAGTTTCATCTGTAACTGTATCTTTAACTGGTGCAGCTATGTAAATACTTGTTGCTTCTGGTTGACTAATAACCGGAGTATTTCTTTGTAGAGTTGTTTGAAAATAATTTTGATATCTTTCTGTCTCTAAGGCTTCACCTGTAGACTGGAGAATTACCTTACCTTCAATATCAAATACAGCTATGCTGTCATAATTTTGGTTAATCTGGAGAATTTGATTAAGCAGTGCTTGCTTTTCTGCATCAGTGGTGATGTTCCTCACCCTAGAATTAGTTAAAAATGGTAAATTGGCGAGAGTTTGAATATCTTGATAACGTTCTAAAATATATCGGTTAACTGTATTGGCTAAATCAGTTGCTTGGGTTTGTTGCGCGTCGGTGACTTGCTGCGTAATGGATTTACTGAGCAAATTATAGGCGATCGCGCCGATAGTGAATACAGGTAGTGTACCAAGTGCGATCGCTAAAATTACCGTTTTTGTTCTCAAACTCAATCGCTGTACATAATTAACTAAATTATCTAAAGTATTCCGACTAGTTTGAAGTTGAATAGCACTTGAAAGTTTGACTATACTATTTGTATTTTTTTGATTGACAATAAATGGTTGATTATTTTGAGAGTCGCCACTCTTCGCCATATCAGTTTTATGAAACATCACTTAATTTTTCCTAACTATTTAAAGAGAACACAAACCAATTTTTGATTTATAGCAACTAACCGCTACTTATACAAAACTGCCGAATTAACAATCGCCTGGGCATCTAATACCAAAAAAACTTCTTCTTGTTGTGCCACACAACCCTGCAAATAAGGCACTAAACTAGATGCCACCTGTCCTATAGGAGAATGAATTTCATCTGGCATAAATTTAGTTATGCCTTTAATTTCTTGCACCACCAATCCTAAAATTAGTGATTCCACCTTAATCACAACAACGTTATACTGACGCAGCCGATGATCTAAGGATTCTAAATTGAGCATTCTTGGTAAATCAACCGTCCAAATAATGCGGCTACGCCAATTCATTAAGCCTAAAATACAGGCAGGCATAGTTGGCATTGGTGTTATAGTATCAACAGGTAAAATCACGGCTTCTTGTGTATAAGTCATTGCTAAAATAGCAGATGTCTGTTGATTTAGTTGAAACTTAAGATAAGCATCTCCTAATTTATTTTGATGATGATTTGTTGCCAAGATAGCTTTAGAATTATTTTTCATCGATTTAAATCACCACTGATTTAATAGCACGCAACAAAAGTTCACGGGTGTATGGCTTAGTTATATACTCACTAGCACCTTGTTTCATTGCCCACAAACGATCAATTGCTTGATTTTTAGAACTGCAAATAACTATCGGTACTTTTGCCGTAATGGGGTTTCTCTTTAGAGAACGACACAATTCAAAGCCACTCATACCCGGCATAACTACATCAGTCACAATCACATCTGGCTTTTGTACTAAAGCTTTTTCTATTGCTTCTTTTGCCCCAGAAGCTTTAATCACGTTGTAACCACTCTCTTGAAGATAGTGGCTCATTAATTCTAATTCGCTGGGCGAATCTTCTACAATTAAAATTGTTCCGACTAAAGTCAAACTCACTTTTAAATCTCCTTAAATAATTACCTATCACCTGTCACCTGTCACCTATCACCTTCCTCCTCTATCCAAGATGTTTAAACACAATTTTCAACAATTCTGATTGGTTAAACGGCTTTGTTAAATAACCAGAAGACCTGACCATTTTGGCTTTTGCTCTGTCAATAAAGCCTGTTCTTCCAGTCACCATAATAATTGGGGTATTTTTAAAAGCGGAATGTCTACGTAACAAAGAACATAGCTCATAACCATCTAAATTTGGCATTTCTACATCTAATAAAATTAAGTCTGGTTTACTGCGGAGAATTTGCATCAAAGCCTTTACTGGATCATTTATAGTCACCACGGCAAATACATTTTCATCTAAAAAGCTTTTTATAGAATTTAATACTGTTTGACTATCATCTATACAGGCAATAGTATATAAAGTTCTTCTCACTAAGCGAGGGCTATCAACTGGGGCTAAATTATTTGGTTGAGGTATTATTTGCCTATTTTGTTGTTGTGGCTGAGGTTGTGGTGTTTTATTTGTAGGTAAAACCGGGGAACTCCCACCACTATTAGATGAAGATGGAATACGTTGTCGATTTCTTAACTGTCTTTGGCAAGATTCAACTAATAAACGTAAGTCTAAATAACAAAACTTTGGTAGTTCTTCCCACGTAGTTTCAGGATAAAACTCATAGCTTCCTTCTTTTAAAACTAGAAATGATTCCAGCACTTCTTTAGCTAATTCTTCTATGAGAATGGCTGCTTGTCTAACAGTAATATGGCCTTGATTAACTAACCAGCAAATAGCTTGATAATCAGCGTAGGTTAAAGATTGACTTTCATCTTGGGGTTCAAACATCAAGCGCATTTGCACACGAGTTCCACTGTTGAGAGTAGGAATTTTCTGACTCAAGTGCCGCAGGTGAATATCAAGACGATCAAATAGCTTATCTGAATATGAGGCATAAGTAAGTTTACCTTGCTCTAAATTAATTGTCCAAAAAGCTATCTCTGTAAATATACGTAAACATCCCGTAGCATGGCGACTAGTTAGCTGTGCTAATAAAGATATGGGATGTAGTTTCTGGATTAACCTGTAGCTACTTATAGGAGTTGTGTTCATTTTTTCTTTACTTCAGCTAAATTTGTTTAGCAGTTTTACCACAATTCCTATCAAGGATCAGTTAATAGTTTTTTGTAATCTTACATACAAATTTTTGAACCCAAGACTTGTGGTTAAACCCCATGAAAATCATGCGTAAGCTATTGTTGCTGTAGTTACTTGTACTTAAATTAATAGGCACTGAGTAGGATTAAGTCAACAAAAGGCAAAAACTCTAACGAATCACATACCTTATGAGTAACTTTTAATTGATAAACACTGAAATAATAATGCAAAATTAACAGAATTTAACTTAGCGTTGGTCAGTATTTACACTTAAAAATTTTCTAATTAACTTAATTTGGGCTGATTTTTTAAAATACTTCCGTAAAATTACGGCATTTTTCTAAAAAATCCCAGGAATTTACCTCAACATCGGCTGCTGCAATTGTGCATATAGTTCCCTATTTGGAAGCGGATATTATTGAATTATTAAAATTCAACGGGCTATTTGCTGTATTGAGGTTGGAATCACAATGGTCGAAGGTCATTGCTCAGCTAGCTGGATTGTCTAGATATCTCTCTCCAAGACCTCCAAGAATGCCTACTCTTGTTCGTGGTTTGAGGCAACTTGAATCCATCTTTTCAGACTGGAAACTCGCTCAGGGTCAACTTGTGTATACACGGCAGGTATCATTACTGTTGAAGTTGTCCATCCATTACGACAATCTCTACACATTCTAAATTAGGTGGTAAATATGAGATACCGTGTAAAGCCATTGCTCTACCAGTAATAAACATAACTTTATCTGAGTTATGGCGTTTCCTAAGCAACTGAGGTAGACCAAAATATTGTTTACCAAGGTTAGTAGTTTTAAAAACTTACCTCACCAGGTCAGGAAACGTTATAAATTTCGTTAACTTTCATAACTTCACCGTAAATTTACAGTAAGCTAGATTGTTTTAGCTATAAGTATACAGCATAATGCTAACATTATAAGTAATTTTGTCAGTCAAGTAGGATTTAGCAAGATGAAAGCTGTCGGTATTTACACCCTTGCCAATGATGCTGTATTTGACCAATTAGTTGCCTTGCTAAATAGCATTGAGGTCAATGTTAGTCCAGATATTCCTATATGTGTCATTCCTTATAATGACAAAATAGATAAGGTGAAGCGGGAAATTCAATCTAGAAAAAATGTCACCCTATTTGAAAATAGGGAATCAATTCAACGGTGGGATAATTTTGCTGATGAAGTTTGGGCTGTACATCCAGAAGCAAAACAAGGGAATTTATCTCGCAATGGTTGGTATCTCAGCCCCTTATTAAGAAAGCTGTGTGCTTTTGATGGTGAGTTTGAAAAATTTGTGTTTTATGATGCTGATAGTTTAGCCATGAAACCACTAGATAATTTATTAGATAAACTAAATAATTACGATTTTATATTTGATGATTGGGAGCATAAAAAATCTAGACAAAATGCAGCGTTAAATATCACAGTCATAGAAAATAGTGGCTTATATAAAGAGGAAGATATCCGCCCTAAGTTACATTGTTCTAGCTTTTTTAGCTCTAAAAAAGGAATTTTTGCTTCGTCAGAACTTGCGGCTTTCAAGAAATTGTTAATTGAGGAGAACGAAATAGAATGGGTACGCAAGTGGTGGGATGATGCCTTTTTGTTCAACTACATGACATTACGGTGCGATCGCCCCTTCTTTAACTACACACTTAGCCCCAACGGTCAAGATAGAACAGGTAATTGTGCTAATGCTGATCCTTTGGTGAATATTAATAATGTTCTTTATAACCAAGAGGGACTAAAACCTATTTATCGTCTTCACTACATGAACTATTCCTCTAAGGATTTTGCGCGATTATGCCAAGGAGAAGATGTTAATATCCGTTATAAAAATGAGTTTCTGCACTATCGCTTTCTCAAAGAACCAGAAAAAATGCCAAAACGTTTAAAATCCCCTGGCATTTTCACAAAAAGCAATCGGGTTTTACAGAAAGTAGCCAATAAAATCCAAGCCAGTATTTCTTAGATCGGACTAAATGTAGATGCAACTGCTGCCATTTTATGGCAGCTTTATTGGTATTTACTTAATAGGTATTTTCGTAAGGATAAACCTTAAGATGCTAGTTTTTGTAATCCCACTCAAAAGTCAATATATTTCGCAATCTTGGGCAAGGGTATGTAAATTATTTGAAAGAACTATCAAATCAACTTGTAATCAGACAACAGATGAATTTAGAGTAATTGTTGTTTGTAATGAAAAACCCAATATTGAATTTACGCATAAAAATATCATATATATTGAGCGTGATTTTGTATTACCCAGCTTAGATTGGCAGGGCAAAAATATAGATAGAACACGCAAATTAATCACTGGGTTAACTTATGCTAGGGATCTCAAGGCATCACATATTATGTGTGTTGATGCTGATGACTGCATTAGTAAGCATCTAGCCGAATTTGTAAATAGTTATCCTGAAGCAAATGGATGGGTGATTCAGAAAGGCTATTCCTATACAGAAGGGAATAAAATTATCCGTTTTATGAGGAAAGGCTTCGATCAATACTGTGGGACAAGTAATATAGTTAGATATGATTTGTATGATGTACCCGAAATTTTAGATGAAATCACTGAAGCTAAATATGTAGAATCTATATTTAACTGTTATAGGCATCGTGAAATAACTAAGACTCTAGCAAAAAAAGGAACACCACTAGAGCCTTTACCTTTTGCAGGTGCTATATATACCAAAAATGGGCAAAATAATTACTTGCAAGTTGAAGATAGAAATAAAAAAATAAATATAAAATCAAGACTTATGAGAATAAAAGCCCTATTGGACTATAGATGGATCACAAAATCGATTCGTGGTGAGTTCAAATTGTACGATATTTTTAATGAGTAAATTTGTAATCTTTAAAATTTGAGATTAAGTCCTGTGGTTAAAATTACTGTCTGCATTCCCACTTACAACCGAGCAAATTTACTTCCTTACGCAGTTAATAGCGTACTAGCTCAAACTTATACAGATTTTGAGCTAATTATCTGTGATGATGGTTCTACTGATAACACGCCTCAAATAGTCAGCCAGTGGAATGATTCACGAATTCGCTACATTAGACAGCCTGTAAATGGTGGGCGTAGTCGCAATATGCGCTCTGGTTTTGAAGCTGCTTGTGGAGATTATTTTATAAAATTCGATGATGATGATGCTTTGACTCCCGAATTTTTAGCAAAAACGGTGGTAGTCTTAGAAGCAGAAGAAAATGTAGATTTTGTTTGTACAAATCACTGGATTATTAATCAAAATAGCGAAAAAATTGAATCGGCAACAATTGAAAACTCTACTAAATGGGGAAAGGATAAACTCAAACAGGGAGTGATTCCTGACTTGATAGAGCAAACCTTTTTACATCAAAGCTTGCAAGTAGGTTCAACACTATTTCGTCGAGAGTGTTTGACAGAAGTTGATTATATGCGTCCACAAGCTGACGGATGTGAGGATTTTGATTTATTAGTACGTTTAGCGATCGCTGGTAAGCAAGGGTATTTTCTGCCAGAATTTCTGATGGAATATCGTTTTCATGGCGGACAAACAAGTTTGAAACAAAATCTGCACTTTCTTTCTGCCAAAGTTTTCTGTATTAGTAGTTATAAATTCCCTGATGAGGAATTAGAAAAACTACGATTGCAAAAACTAGCAGCTACCCAGCGTGCTTTGGGTTTAAGATTGATTGAAAAGGGCGATTCTGTGGAGGGACGCAGACTTTTGCAGCAATCAACTCAGTTATTGGGTAGCGATCGCACAATCATGCTTGGTTTGATATTATCTTACTTACCAATCAGTTTACGCAAATTAGTTTTACAGGTTTTTCGCCAAGTTCGTCCTAAAGATTACACTGAGCAAGTGAGAGAAGCATCTGTGTAATAAATGTTGTCAGAATTACAGATATTTGTGGAATCTAAAATTGTTCCAGATTTACTTTATTTTATAGCAAGCAAACTAGAACCATCTATCAATATATATGACTCGTATTTGATTTTGAAATACACGTAGGGCGTGTTAGTGAAGCGTAAACCCGCATTTCTCAGAAACAGTAGGGGCGGGTTCACAGATATGCTCGAATCATTCATGAATATTTCGCTCAAAGAGCCTCTACGGACTCTGGACTGAGGTTGCAATAATTGATGAGAAATCCGGTTTAAGGTGCTGGAGAAAATCAGTTATACAAACCTAAAATTTTTTGCAAGTTTTTGATTAAACCTATCTACTTTGTGGAAGAATTGGAGTAGGTTGGTAAATGGAGTTTGAGCGCAGTTGAGCAATAACAAAGATTGTACCAATAGCTAGAGCAATAGATACAACTGCGATCGCTAAGAGGATGTTTGAAAAGTTGCAAGGGGTATAAAAATAAAAATGTCATTCTGACTAGAGCAGAGCGTAAGGTTCGCGAAGCGTTCCGTAGGAAAGAATCTAGACTTTGTGGCATATACCGAGATGTTTCATTCTGCTACGCTGCATTCAACATGACATAGAACAAACCTTTTCAAACAAACTCTAACCGATTAGCCTTCCAAAAGCTTAATTGTGATTCTCCATAAACAGTAATGCCTGTAGTTAAAAGCTATATACGTGACCAAATATCAAGAATCTCTACCATTTTCTCAGGAGTTATACCTCTTTTTTGACTTTTTCCATGAGAAATTTTTACACGAGTAATTACATCATTCAAAGAGGCAAACTTTTTCTTTTTACGTTCTATTTCTAAACTTGCAAAAATTTTATTAGCTGTTGATTCGTTAATACCTGCATTGATCAATTTCAGAATAAGTTGAGTTTGCTCTAGAGTATTAAATATCTCTAAAGGCGAAATTTGTTTATGTGTTTTAACTTCAATACTCTTTATCTTATCTTCTGTTTTTTGTCTTTCTTGAGCTAGTTCTGATTTGAACTCATTAATTTGTTTTTCAAGGCGTATCTCCAAATTTGCTAACCGCGATTCTAATTTTGTTATTTCAGTTGTTTCAGGTAATAGTTTTATCACTTTATCGGATGACTCTAAACCCTTGATAGTTGAGGATTGCTTGATTATTAAATTCTCTATTTTTGGTGAAATTACAAAGGCATTTACCATTTCAGCTTTTCGCGGATTTTTTTCTTTTGCTCTCACAGATGCGTAATATTCAAAATGCCCATCAACTACAATATAACTTTCTAGTCCATTGACTTTGACTATTAAAGGTCTAATAATACCTCCGCTTTCTAGAATTAAGTCTGCAAGTTGCTCTAAATCAGTTTCTAAAAAATTAGAACGTGGTGTGTTAGAAGTAATACTTTTTACATCAACTAGAGAAAAGTTAATCATTAATTAATTCCTAATATTTTTTAATACTTCGTCTGCTAAAACATTAAATTCCTCAGCAGAGACTTGTGCAGAAGTTCTTAGTTCAGCAAATTTAACAATAGACTTAGGATCAGGATATTCTAACTCTCCAACTTGTAAAGTCTGATTCATACATTCTGATAGTGCGGTTCTATCATAAATCACCGATTCCATCAGTGGTAATTGATAACGTTCTGAGATGACTTCTCTCTGTTTAGGAAATGTATATTGTAAGAATTTGGAATTTGTGGAAATTTTAGAAGGAAGAACACCCATAATGGTGAGAGGCACTTTACCCATCACTTCTCTAGATTCATTGATTTCGTTCACAAAATTTTTTACTGTTGGTAAACCTTGATTAGCAAAAGGTTTTAAATCTGAAGGAACAATCAAATAATCGGCAGCGATCAGTGCAACCTGGGCATATAAATCTCTAGAGGGTGGTGTATCAATGATGACTATATCATAATCGTTTTCCACCCGTTTTAATTTTGAAACTAACCTGCTTCTGCTAGCCATAATTTTATTCAATTTATCCTGTTCTTGAATTAACGTAATATGAGAAGGAATAACATCTATCTCTGGATTGTTAAAATAATCAGATTTACGTAATACATCCGAAATAAAATTGAATTCTCCTGATTCTAATAAATGATAGATATTGCTTTCTCTTAAATTGTCATCTTCCTCAAATTGAAATTTTATTAATCCTGTAGCAAAAGTAGTATTTGCTTGAGAATCTATATCAATTAACAGCACCCTTTCATTTTTTTTACTCAATGCTGCTGCAAGGTTAACAGCAATAGTTGTCTTTCCTACTCCGCCTTTATTGTGGTAGATTGCAATTGTTTTCATAGAAGGTTTACCCTGCAGCTGAATTTTTAAATTTGATTGTTCTTTTGGGAATATCGTAACTTCTGACTGATCTATTACCTGTTTTTGCTTTAAGCTTTCTCTTCCAATAGAATTTTTGATTTCTTCTAACTTCGTCTCAACTTCTTTACCAGAACACTGAAAAACTAACTTAACATCATTTTCAACTTTTTCATAAATCCTGATTTCCTTGCCATTGGTTAATAAACCATATCTTACGTTCAAACTTGTTAAATAGTGCCTGAGTCTGGGGACGTGATTCTTTAAGTTTTGTTTGGGATGCTTTGCCTCCATGACTACACTTAATGGTGAGTTGGCATCTAAGACAAAGGGCAGGACTTGTGCCGCAAATGCTAAGAAATCTAACCGGATGCTACCAACAGCAACTTCCTGATGCCAGGTGTCTGGAGTATAACCTAGCTGTGGTAGTAAATATTGCACGATGAGCTTGCTTTCTACTTCGCTTTCATTACGGCACAACTCAGGATTAAAAAGCAAATTTTTTACCCCAATGAATATGTATTGGTGTTCATTATGACACACAGCAAACTAGTTAATCCATAACAATTACTGCATACTAAGTATAGAAATAAAATTATGTTTAGTAATTTTGCTGAAAATAAAGATAAATGTATTGATTTACTTCAGCCTACTATATCGTCATACCCCGCAGCATCTCATAATTGCTACCCAACGTCCAGAAGCCGGTATTGTCACCCCAATTATCCGTTCAAATTTGCCGGGAATAGTTGCTTTAAGAACTGCTAGCGAAGCCGACTCAAAAATTGTCTTAGGAGGTACAGAAACATCCGCCTCTTATCTATTAGGTAAAGGTGATTTACTCTACCAAATTGGCCCCCAATTGCATCGGTTACAAAGCCGGTTTGCTAAACAAATTCAGATCCCATCAGGAAAAACTCAGTAGGCGCAATTTCACCGATATCATTATTAATAATTGATGATATTGTTAAACTCCCTACTTACAAATACTGATTTCATATCTCTTACACCCCATCTATGCCAATAAATTCAGCCATCCAATCAGATTACTAAAAAATTTCTCCAAAACTTATCTAAGTTCATCCTGTAGGGCTAATAAAAAACTGAACAATAAATATATATACACCTCCTACCCTACACCCAGGATGTACAAAAATGAGTACAAAACTACTTTCAATGCTAGCTGTTAATCAACTTACATTAGTTGTCTATCTTGACCAATATGGATATTACCACTATGAGATAATTCATGGTAAAGGCGTACTGCAAAATACTGAGATATTTTATAATCAGCATTCAGCCGAACTAACAGGAATGTTGTGTATTAATTCAATATTAAACTATTACATATAGAGATGATATTGATTCGCTCCTAAGTAGAATTTAACCATCAATCATAGAGATTCAGTTATCAGAAAAATAAGTTTTAGGTGTAACAACTACAGCAATCTATTTAATTTGTAAAAATTGTGGGACTTCAGAACCCCGGTTTCTTAAAGAAACCGGGGTTTCGGCTATCACAAATGGTTTGTATAACCAAACTTGCTTAATTACGAATTACGAATTACAAATTATCATAAGGGCGTATTACTATATACTCTATCGAGGCAATATTGCTGGCACAACTCTTTTAATTTTCCTGTAAAGATTAAATTTACCGGAAATTTTCATTAACTGGGAACGCGTCATCAGAGGAATTAACAAATGGGATATGTAATTGCTACTGCAAATATGAAAGGTGGTGTAGGTAAAACTACCCTCACTGTCAATTTGGCTACTTGTTTGGCAAAAAATTATGGTAAAAAGGTGCTGGTTCTGGATTTAGATACGCAAATCAGTGCCACACTTAGTTTGATGTCGCCTTTAGATTTTGCCAAGCGTCGCAAACAAAGATTGACATTTAGATATCTCATTGATGAAGTTATCAATCCAGATCCGAATACTAAGTTAACTATCAAAGATATCATTCAAACTCAAGTCTGTAATTTGCCAGAACTACATTTATTACCAGGAGATATAGACTTATATGATGAGTTTGTCGTGTCAGAAATGTTGCATAGACAAACAGTGGCTTTAGGTGAACAAAACTTTGAAGGTGTTTGGAATCGGTTTGAGAGAGTCTTGATTAATAATATTTTAAAATCAGTACGCGATGAGTATGATTTTATTCTTTTAGATTGCGCTCCCGGCTACAATTTATTGACGCGGAGTGCTTTAGCAGCTAGTGATTTTTATCTTCTCCCAGCAAAACCAGAACCTTTATCTGTAGTAGGTATTCAACTGTTAGAAAGACGTATTGCCCAGTTAAAAGATAGTCATGAACATGAGACTAAGATAAATATTAAAATGCTGGGAATTGTTTTTAGTATGTGTAATACTAACCTATTAACGGGTAGATATTACAAACAGGTTATGCACCGAGTTGTAGAAGATTTTGGTGTAGAACAAATTTGTAAAGCACAAATTCCCGTAGATATTAATGTGGCTAAAGCTGTTGATAGTTTTGTTCCGGCTGTTTTAAATGCACCCCAATCAGCCGGTTCTAAAGCATTTTTGCAGTTAACTCAAGAGTTATTGCAGAAGTTGTGATAAGTTAGTCTGCCTAAATATTTGTAGTTGGGATTAAGAAAATTTGTAGGTTGGGTTGAGGAAGGAAACTCAGCAAAATGTAAGATTTGTTGGGTTTTGCGATCGCTCAACCCAATCTACATCGAAGTGATGTTTTAGGCTTAACTGAGCGGTATTGATTCATTATTCAGCACTTATAAGAATTTCTGATTTGGTTGTAAATTGATTGCAAAACGACTATAGACAATTTGAGTTGAAGATTTAGAATCACACCAAAAAACATCCTGAATAACTTTGTAATCATTCTCCATCTCTGCTAAGTCAAAATGAACCAAAGAGATATTATTCAATCCCACAACTTCTTTACCATCCTGAAACCATCGATATTGCCAAAACATGAAAGGTTGTAACCATTGCAAGTAAGAATTTTGGGCTTTTTTGTGGGCATTGATTAAAAAAGACATTTCTCTTTGAGAGTGGAAATCTTGCGTGCTTTGTCGCGGTATCCACTCCAGTACACAATACCAATCAGGGTTATGCTTTCCTTGATCACGGGCTGATTTTTTCGCAGAAACTTGCACCATATTTGGTGGTTGATTCCAGCCTAGCCACCGTCTAATTTTTTCTGGTAATAGCCACTCTTTTAAACGTGTATGAATTAATCTGGTGACTGTTTCTTCATTCTTTAAAGCACTAGAAGTCAACTGTACTAATACAGATTGTTTTTGTGAATTGAGCGTTTTTGCATAAGATAAGCGAGCGGTGCAACTGTAGTGAATATCTCCAGACAGAATCACTAGTTTTTCACGTTGCTCACAAAAAATATTTAACAGTTTTGCTAAGGCGGGAAAATTAATATTCCAAGCATCTCCCACATCTGTAGAAAAAACTTGCTCGCGTTTTAATTGCCAATGGTGAATCCAATCAATTACTTGCAAACCAAATACATTTGTCGGGGCAATAACAAAGGTGGTGAGATGATGATTGTCTGCTGTTTGTTGTAAAGGTTGCAGTAGTTGTTGATTCATTGCCCGTGGACACAATAACATAGGTGGGGCTATGGGTTTTTTATCGGCTGGATAGCCCCGCCAAGTGCGTGTATCTAGGACGATGACTTCATGGCAGTGGCTTTTGATGGTGTAGTGCCAAGTCAATACTTGGGGATCTCGTTCTAAAATAAACACCCCATCTTCTAACATCAAATTAGGTAAGTCAGTGTGAGGATCAGTAGTTGGTATGCCAACATATCGCGCGATCGCCTCCTGTGCATCTTGATCTGTCCCTTGGGAATTTGACCACGCATTAGCCGCAACTAGCAACTTTTCACCGGAACTATTAGCGACAAATTGCCTAGGTGTATTACCCCAAGCCTGAAACACTGCATAGGCTAACAAAGCATTCTGCACAACTCGCCTTCCCAGAGGATTTCCCAACACCCGCAAACACCAAGCTTGATTTAAATTCCAATCATCACTCACATCATGGTCATCAAAAATGGTGTAGGTGGGAATATTAGCCAAAGCACGGCGCACTTGCGGCAGAGTTTGAATATATTGGCGTAAATACTTAACTGACTTGTTCCAATACTTGATAGCATGACGCTTGTTGGTGACTCTGTGTGCTTTAGGAAACGCATCTGGCCAGCACACTGGCGACCAAGAAAGTATATAAGCAGCGTAATATTCCCCCAAGCTGAAAAGATGACTAGACACTTTCTCTGGTTTATTGTGTAATCCAGCCGTAAAGCCAGCGTCTTCTGTAGCCACTTGAGCGCGATCGCCGGGAGGTAGTTCTTTGGGTGTACGATAAACTTGGCCGATGGGTAGTTGTTCTTCCCAACCTAGTAAAGCATCCCCTAAACGACTAGCACACCATAAAAATGGTGCGGCTACATCATCACCGTAAATTTGATCCCCTGTCAGAAATAACTGATGGGGGCGATGCTCTCCGAGCGACCGGAGGTCATCGCGAGTTTGCTTGGCAGTTGCTATTAACCCATCTAAAATTGGTAAGGCATCAAATCCATGACCATGAGGTTTACGACAGGAAGCATGGACAATGTGCAAATCTTCCAGGTGGTTGGGTGGAAGAACAAAAGTTGGTTTTTGATGTGCAAAGTAGCTAATGCTGACGTGAGGAAAGCGGTTAGAAGATAAAGCTTGCTCTAGTGTGAGTACAGTTTGGTCTGCAAGGGTAAACTGGAAGTCATAAGCATAGATGCTATCATTCGTTAAACTCTCCCCATTTGCAGACACAGCTGTAATCGCTATGACGTGTAAATGTTTGCCTAAAGCAACTGTAGAACGTCGCCCCACTAATAAATAATTTTCTAAACTTTCACCATAATCTGTTGTGTGATAAACTTTGATTTCTACCTGGCAAGACTGTTTTAATGCCATCAACACTGTCACCGATTCCGGTTCAGTATGTTTTAGTATTGGCCCAACCAAAATCATTGGCAGGTCGTCAAAAAAGCTTGCAGTTTGATTATTCATTACGCCATGTGCAAATTAATATTCGGTAACAAGTTAATTGAACTAGAGAGGTTATCGTTCAACAGTGTTGCATAAGCTCTCTTGTTTATTTGACCAGCCCTGTGTAACAAAATAATAAGTCGCACATTACATGATTATGGTGAAATCAAATTATTCCCATTGACTGATTAAGTGAGCAACTTGCAGTTACGCTACTGGCTGCACAAATTATGAATACAACAATTAAGTTAATGTATCCTAGCTTTAATAAAATAGCATAGCCTTTTTTGGTTTTATAGTTCAATTTTTCTAGTAGTATCGCGAGTATTGCCCTAACTTATGATGATTGGGGTTAAATCTGGCAAATATCAGATCATTATCTATTGATTAACTGGAAATCTCTAGCTTATTATTCTCTTTTATACATTCACCAATAGGCTGATTTTTTGAAAATCAGAAAATATATGGTATTACTTCTCGGCTCTTAATTAAGAACTTAGTTTTAGTTTATTCTCTCTTATGATTGTTAAAATTTAGGTTAGCTAATACGAGAGCCAAAGTAATGGTTACAAGCAAATTTGATCATACAATAGCTGCCATTGAGTTAAATGCAGCTAGAAAATTAAACTGGGATTATAACCAATTTAAAGAATCTTTCAGTTTTACAGTAAATGATGAAGCTATTGAGATAACACCTAAGAAAAATATACTTACCGAATCTGAGGTAGAAACTTTAAAGGAAGCTTTGTTAGATTATGGTTTTAACTATAAAAAAACCGTCAATGATTTTATCTTAGTTTTTCAGCAAGATATTGAATCAAGATAAATATAAGGTTGAGTAGTTAATATCATTTGGCGATCGCCAGCCCCGAAACTCTGGAAAATTATCAAGGTTAGCTTAAAAACCCCTGAGAAACTGGATCTGAGTTGCGTCAAGAAATTGAACAGGCTATAGCTGCTGCTAAAGTCATGACATGAACCCGATTGATATATTGAGTTTATGATTAAAAGTAGGTAGAAGCAAAATAAATATATGCCAGTTGTTGCAGCTAAATCTTATGTAGAGTATCGAAAGGATGCTTATTGGATCGAAGGAACTCGGATTTCCCTCGACTCTGTTGTTTACGCCTTCCGAAGTGGATTATCACCTGAAAGCATTGTTCAGTCTCTTCCGTTACTAACATTAGAACAAGTTTATGGCGCGATCGCATTCTATCTAGCTAATCGTGTTGAGATAGATTCTTACCTAACAGCAGAGGAAGCCGCTTTTGATGCTATGCCCCAACCCTTGCAAACTACTGATCCTGCTTTGTATAATAAGCTGATGGTAGCTAGGTCAGGGAGTCAGCAAGTGGGATCGTGATTATTAGTTACCAAGCCGATGCTGACTTGAATCAGGCGATTGTCACTGGCGTGTTACGGCGAGAACCTACGATTAATTTTCAAACTGCCTTTGCTGCTAGGTTGGAAGGCGTTAAAGATGTAGAAGTATTGGCGATCGCCGCAAAACAGGGGCGCGTTCTCGCCAGCCACGACCGCAAAACTATGCCATCAGAATTTGCTGAATTTATCAGCAACAATCAGAGTTCAGGAGTGATCATCGTTTCCAGGAAACTACCAATTGAAATCGTTATTGAGGAACTATTGCTAATTTGGGCAGTATCGAGTGCAGAAGAGTGGGTTGATCGGATTGCAAAACTGCCTCTCTGACGTAGGCAACAACTGCAAAAACATTAAAATGGTGTTTCAGTCTGCAAATGAATAATTGCTTGGGTGTGTGGATGCTGAAAGCGGAGTTCTCTGGCGTGTAAGTGTAAACGAGTAGCCCCAGCATTGCAACCATATAGGCGATCGCCTAATATCACCTTTCCTAATCCTACCAAAGCATGAACCCGCAACTGATGGGTGCGTCCTGTCAATGGTGCAAACTCAACGCGGGTATATTCTCCTTCCCTCGCCATCACCCGAAAGTGCGTGAAGCTGGGTTTACCATGTTCCCAGTCAACTTGTTGATAAGGTCGATTTTGTGGATCTCCCCATAATGGTAATTCAATTAAACCTGTGTCTATGGTGACAACGCCTGCAAGTATGGCTTCATAAACCTTGTGGACTTGTCGCTGTTGGAATTGCTGGCTAAGTTGACGATAAGTTTGAGAATCACGCGCCACCAAGAGAATCCCAGAGGTTTCTTGATCTAAGCGATGCACCGCCGCTAAATTATCGCCATCTGGTAATAAATTACGTAAGCGACTGATCACGCTGTCTTGAGTTTCTAGATAACGCCCTGGAACAGATAACAGTCCAGCAGGTTTGTTGACACCAATCAAATGTTCGTCTTCGTAAATAGTTTTTACCTCTCCCCAAACCCTAAAAGGGAAGGGGGTAGGGGGGTTAGGTCTTAAACCCGCCAACAAAAACCCCATCAATGGCTGACAGCGTTCTGCACAAGCACCATAAAATTCCCCTTGGGATTTATCTTGATTAGATGTCCCATACCAAAATTCTGCCATTGCTAGGGGCTTAAGTCCGTGGGTGGCGGCGTAGTGGAGTAGCTTCGGGGCGCAACAGTCGCCTGTACCTGTCGGTAAACCATCGGGCATTAATTGCTGCAATGATGAAGATTGCCCTAAAAAATTCATCAGGGAGTAAGCGGCGTGCATCTGGGCTTGGAGTTGTCGAGATAGGGCTTTACGCTGTTGTTTGAGTGATTGAATACGAGTATCTGCTGTAGCGATCGCTGCTTTTAAAGTTGCCAAAGTTACATCTCGTTGGCGTTTGAGTTTGCGGCGTTCTATGCCCTGCTGACGGCTTTCTGCATCTAGTTGTTCTAAAGCCAAAGTTAAGGCTTCACCTGTGAGTGTGTCGCTAAGTTGCTGGCGTTTTTCCTGTCGTTGCCGTTTCAACTTAAAATGGCGATCGCTCATTACTTGCAATTGTTGTGCAAATTCCCGCGATAAATTTTCATCCTCTTGTCTCGCTGGTAATTGTTTCAGGGTGATGAGTTCTTGCTTAATTGCTTCTAACTCAGCCAAAGTTTTCGCTTCTTGTAAAGCTACTTGTTCTCTCCCAGGAATCGGCGCAACCCAGCCATCTACAACATTTTCACCATTGAGTAAGCCAGAAAAAGCTTTTAAAACTCGTTGTTCACCTGTGAGTAGTTCTACTAATAAGACACCATACATTTTACCTTCATGGAAATAACGCTCATCTTCGGCTAGTTGTTGCATTAAACCACAGGCGATCGCTTCTACTAAAGGTGTGCGTGGTAGCCTAATTAAATCACCAGTTTGCAGACAACGCCCCTCGTACCAATAACTAGGCAATTGGTTAACGTCAGTCCACTCATAGTCAAGAAAATCTGCAATCTGATGTAATATCATGCAAGCATCAAAATGTCGTCAACAATATGTCCGGGGAAAGTTTCTATCACATTGGCTTTGGACAAATTGATTTAGGTTCTACACCTCCTACTATGACCTTTTTTGAATTCAAAATGCAAAATTCAAAATTCAAATTACTGAATAACGTTCGCGTAGCGCATACCACAGAGACGCAGAGAACACGGAGAAATAAGGGTTTGAAAGAGTTTTTGCGTAAGTCTTGTATGGGTTTGCGGCTGCGGCTGTGTGTGGAGTAGTAGCACCACGTACCATCACACAAGAGATAATTTTCTCTAAAAAGGATATGGCTGTGAACAATGCGATCTCTACTGCTATGTATGCAGCAAAAAACTGTGATTAAAGTTGCGAAATAGCCAAGTTTAGCAAAATTTTATTTACCACCAGTATTTTTATCTATTCTTCACCTAAACTTTAATTTATTGTTCAGTAAATATAGGTAATATATATAAAACTAACCTTATTCTAATATTTGACTAGGCGGCGAAAAATAAATTTCATAGTAACAACTATAGTCCGAATTAGTCTATCTCTAATAAATAATATTTTATTTAGATATTAATAAAGAAAATCAAATGATAAATGCTAGCAAGCTGATTATTACAAATATCAATTTAGCTTTAATTACACTCCTGCCAACACTGATGTTTTTAGCCTTACCCCATCGTGTAAATGCTGAAGACCCAGGCGAATGTTTTATGATTAACGCCTCTGGTAGAACAATTAAACTAGAAAAGCTTTGTGGCGTTAACATTGAGAAAAAAATATCTCCCCAGGCAGAAAAAAGAGTATTTCGTGTTCCCATCAAACGCCGTCTGGGCAGAACTCCTGTAATTGATGTCACCTTTAATAACAACAAAACCTTTGAGATGATTTTTGATACAGGTGCTAACAATACGTTAATTACGATAGGAACAGCAAATGCGCTGCAACTCAAAACGACAGGAGTAATGACAGCGCAAATTGCTGATGGTAGCCAAATCGAATTTCCTATTAGTACAGTACAATCGATGGCAGCAGGTGGTGCTGGAGTGCAAAATGTAGAAGTAGCGATCGCACACAACGCACCAATCGGATTACTCGGTAATGATTTTTTTGGTCATTACGACATCAAAATTTTAGAAACAACTGTAGAATTTCATCCCCGATAAGTAGGGAGTGGTGAGTGGTGAGCTAAATTTTCAGCATGGGGGTATTAGGTTTTAAGCGCGATCGCGAAAACCTTGTCTTCCATTGACTGGATCAAACAGTACATCATATCTGTTGAAAAATCCTATCCCACTATTCACCACCACAGGTTGGTCTAGCTGTGGAACAACATTGACATTCCACACATTCAACCCATTGGTGTTTCCTGGGGTAATGCTGTAGTTAAAAATTTGAGGAATTGATAGTTTCACCGTATTTTGTGGGCGTAATCTTCCTGGTTTGAGTTTACCCATTAGGGAAGCAGTTTTAAAGTCAATCAAACTGCTGTTTATCCCAGAATCAACTACCATTCTGGCATTACAGGTATTTTTCATAGAACTGGCTGCGATCGCTAAACAAACTCCATTGAGTCTAGAATCCCATCTGTTGCCAGGAATACCATTAATCACGGGTTGTTGACTCAGAGAGGCTATTTTAAACCCTGCTCGATTCTGTGCTGTCAAGCCGAGAATCAGACTACCGTTACTACTACCACGATTACCTGTAACTATAAATCCATTACTCAGATTTCCTGGTAGTTTTCTTAAGGGATTATAGGGAAGTGTGCGTTCCCCATAATTGACTCCGATAATACCAGCAAACGGTGTGCCACTTTTGGCAGAACAATTAGGTTTTTGCGGGGTACATTGGCGGCTAGTAACGACTTGCACAGGAACAGGTTCTTCAGTGGCAATCAAACCAATCCGTAAATTAGTGTAAACTATCTCTCCTTCTAAGATAGTACCATCACTTAACACCTCCCTAACTATTTGACCCGTTCTGTTAATGGGGGCATTGCCTAAAAACTCCCTAGGAACTCTTAGCCCCGCAGAGCCTGTATCCATTAGAATACGCCTAGGCTGACCGTTAGCTACTGCCACCTCTAGGAAATAACCGCTTGCACCCCTGGGATATAAAGGAACTGATACAGTATCAAAACTGGGTTTACGGGCTATGACTTGGGAAGTATCACGTACCACCGGATTAGGAAACAGTGCTTGAAACCCAGCCTGACGCTGCGCCACTGGTTCTGTACCATAGTCCCAAAGGCTTTCGTAGTAGAAAAAGACTGCACCTAAACCACGTTCTTGAGCCGCCCGTACTTGAGACTGAATTTGTTGTATGGAAACTGGACGATTTCTCAACCCCGTCATAATACCTATAGCAGTAGGTATTATTTTTTGTGACTCTATAATTTCTGGGGTAATAATTGTACTAACAAAACTTTGCAAATCATCCCGGTAAACCTGTACTGCCAACTCATCAACAACACCCAACCGCACCCAATTAAGCCAGTCTTGGAGTTGAAATTTGTAAGCAAAGTTATAGTAATTGGGAGAAACCGAGAAAATTGCCCTGGGTTTTCTGGCTTTCACAGCTTGGTTAAGTTGCACCATGAAGGCTGTGATTTTATCTGCCCGCCATTTCATCCACACTTGGGCTTGAGGATTAGGCGGCGGGGGACTCCCAGTTTCCTGAGTGTACAAGTTAATTGTGTATTTGTCGTACCCAAAATCAACAGGTAAACTCATGTGGTCGTCAAATTGAATACCATCAGCGTCATATTTACTAATGATTTCTACTACCAGGTCAGTAATAAACTGTTGCACTTCTGGGCGAAAAGGATTCAGCCATGCTACCTCACCCGCAGCTGAGATTGAAGTTTTAGTACCATCCCCCTTTTGTGTCAACCACTCTGGATGCTGGGATGCTAGTTCTGAAGTTAGGGGAGTCATGAAACCAAACTCAAACCAAGGTATCGCTAGTAAACCTTGACGGCGGGCTTGACTAACAATATCTGCAATTACATCTTGCCCTTCTGTCCCTTTGAAGAAAAAAGGAATGCCCATGCGTTGCGTTACCGCACTGGGATATTTTGCATAACCATCATTCCAAACCACTGGGTAGACTGTATTAAAGTTCAACCGCCGTAACTGAGCAAATGTATCCTGTACTTTAGCGCGATCTCTAAGAATGTTAAAGTCATTATTCGTCAGCCAAACCCCACGAATTTCTTGACGAGGTGACTGTGGTAATTGAGCAGTTGCGGGAGTGAAGTTGCCTAGTAGAACGGTTGTAGACAATGATATGGCAAACAACACTGGGAGAAGACGCTTAAGGAATGGAAAGAGGGAGTAGGGGGAAAAACTTCTATTTTTGTGCTGGAATTGATTCGGCATTACTGTCTAAATATTTATACTTAATAAATGAGCTTAATTTACAACCTTCTATTTAAGTTTGTAGTAAGGACTTTAGTTCTTAGAAAAATTAGGACTAAAGTCCTTACTACGAAAGTGACGCAACTAGTAGGTAAGTAGTGCCAAGTCAGAATCTCGGATGAGGCGGTATACTACTCCTCTAAGTAAACACCTCCTATCCTGCTTTTATGGCTTTAGTTATTGCTGGGGAACGTAGTGGAGTGGGTAAGACAACAGTCACGCTTACCCTTTTAGCATCTTTATGTCGGCGTGGTGCTGTAGTGCAATCTTTTAAGGTCGGGCCAGATTATATTGACCCGATGTTTCATACTTACGTTACAGGTCGTGCGTGTCGGAATTTAGACCCAGTGTTGACTTCAGCAGCCTACGTTCGTCAGTGTTTTACTCATCATCAAGAAAGTGAATATGCTTTAGTTGAAGGGGTGATGGGGTTGTTTGATGGGGTGAAGGGGACTGGGGAAGACAATTTACTTAGCACTGATTTTGCTAGTACGGCACACATTGCGCGACTTTTAGATTTACCTGTGGTGTTGGTGCTTGATTGTAGTCGCTTGTCTGGTTCGGTGGCAGCGATCGCTCACGGTTATTGCTCCTTTGACCCTAGAATTAAAATAGCTGGTTTAGTGCTGAATCGTGTAGGTAGCGATCGCCATCTCTCTCTCTTGAAAGATTCCCTCAAACCTTTACATTTACCTATTCTTGGCGTTTTACGTCGTCAAGATAATATTACAATTCCCGATCGCCATTTAGGTTTAATCCCTACCGCAGAACTCCCCGAATTAGATGCTGTAATCACTCGCCTCGCTGATTTAGGTGATACTTGCTTTGACTGGCAAACTTTATTACCCTTGTTAAAGACTGGGGACTGGGGACTGGGGACTGGGGACTGGGAATCGGGAAATTCGGTAACACGAAAGATAGGGACAGTTAAAATTGCCGTAGCACGCGATCACGCTTTTAATTTCTACTATCAAGATAATTTAGATATCCTGCAACATTTAGGTGCAGAATTGGTCTTTTGGAGTCCCTTAGCAGATGAATTACCCCAAGGTGTGCAGGGAATGTATTTTGGGGGTGGTTTTCCAGAAGTATTTGCTCAACAATTAGCAGCTAATACGAATGCCCGTGATAGCGTCAAACAAGCTATTGTGTCAGGAATGCCCACCATTGCAGAGTGTGGGGGATTGATGTATTTGTGTGAGCAAATAGTGGATTTTGAGGGTGAATCTTGGCCGATGGTGGGAATATTGCCTACATCTGCGATGATGGATAAAAAGCTGACTTTGGGCTATCGTCGCGCTGTGGCTTTACAAGATAGCCTGTTAGTCAATGCAGGAACAAATATTTATGGACATGAGTTCCATCGTTCTCATCTCATATCAAATCCTGATCAGCCTTTATTTACAACTTATCGCTACGATGTGGCAGAGAATCTCGGATGTGAGGGATGGGGTTTACCAATAAATATTCATGCTTCTTATATTCATCTGCACTGGGGGGAAAGTGTAGAAATTCCCCAACAGTTTATGCGTCAATGTCGTCAATATTGGGTTCAGAATTAAACTCTTACGCATTCTTTATTAATCGTTAATCCGTATAAAATCCCAGATGATTAGCAACTGGGCGATCGCGCATTGGTATTTTAGTATGGGTGGGAGCGTTTAAAATTTTTGGCTTTCCCTCTTTGTCTGGGTTTGCTACTACCAATGTAGTAGAACCGCCTCCATCGAGATTTATGGCATTATAAACACCCAATTTTGCCATAAATTGGGTTAATTCTCTTTTAGTAAATCCTTCGCTATATAGTGGTTGTTTACCATCTACTAAAACTAACCACAATTTCTTACCTGCTTTGTCGGTAGCTGCAACTACTCTCGAATATGGTTTGTCGTTTGAGGAATTTGCATAAATATTTATTTTTGGTTTTCCTTGAAAAACTAATACGTCTTTCAGAGGTGCAAATTTAGAGAATGCTAGATTTGACTCAGATATAAATCAAAAGAAAGTTGATTTTACTGCTGCGAACACACACAACATCAATTCTCAAGAGATATAAATTTTCATATTAAACCCTATCCCGTCACCTATTCTCTGCTGCATTAATGCCGACCTGAAACCGTGACGTTGATATTTTCATTGAGTCGGCGAACCAGACGCGATAACTCACGAATAATATTCACTGCAATTTCAGGAGTCTCTTCAATGGCATCATAAAGTTGCTCTTGGGTCAGTTCCAAAAATTCGCAAGATTCTAAAGTTGTGACGTTAGCCGAACGGGGTTGAGTATCAAATACTGCCATCTCCCCAAAGTATTTACCTTGATCTACAACTGCGAGTTGTTTATCGCCAATATGAACTTTCACTCTACCTGAGACAACTATATATAGCGATCGCCCTTCTTCTCCCTGTCTGAAGATGGTGTGATTGGCGGGAAAATGCAACTCGTGCATCACTGAAGTCAAGCGCACAATAAAATCATCCCGCAGTTCCTTAAAAATTGGGACTCGGCGGACAAACAATAAACGATCAACGCTACTAAGCATAATTTATGCTGTGGTATATACTCCTGATGGGTAGATGCAGAAATGACACAACAGATACTCAAAATATCAATGTCAGTTGTTAGCAAGTATACGCTACTTTGAAAAGTGGCAAATTAGGGGTGCGATCGCAGCCACTCACATCACAATAATAAATATTTGCACCAAATTATTTATCTTCAGGTTGCAAAGCATACCAAACATACCAGTGACGTACAGCTAACCAAATAGCGGACAACAAACCAGCGAAACTTAAAGTCAAACCGCTAAACGGAACTAGTAAGCCGAAAACGGGTAATATTCCCCCAGCAATAGTACAGATAACTGCCGCTAGAGAAGCACTACGACTGTAACCCAATCCCCATGATAATGTGAGTAAAATCAGGGAAATCATTGTCCAAGCCAACTCAGCATTCATAAAGCGGCTGAGATAGGTTAAAGTCAACAGACAAGCAAAGAAGATACTAGCAGCGATCGCGACATTTTTTAAATTCATGGGAATGGATAAATAAAGTAACAATATCCACCACAAAAATAAAGCTGGCGCAAGCAATAACAACCTCGGAAGAATACCAGTTTCACGAATGGGGTTAGTGTTGGTGAAGACTCCAAAGGGATTTTTCACAGACACGTTATCGTCGAATATCCAAGTAAATTGAGTGTTGCGTCCATCAAGTTTCGTCTCCCTGGGGATAATACCACTCGCAAAGTCAGCACCAGGAAAGTTAGCAATTGCTGTCAGACGGAAGTTAGAAAGCAACTGTCGTGCGGCGTTATAAACCCAACGTGATCCGCCTTGCGCTTGATATGTGACGCGAAAGCTAGTTTCTTCCCTTGGTTTTAACTGGAAAGCAAAACTATAATTCCCTGGTTCGACAGACTCTAGTCTGGTGCGATCGCGCTCTATTTTATAGTTAGACAGTAGTGAATAGCCAATGGGTGGCTGTGCTTCAAAGAAGAAACTATCGATATTATTGAGGCGGTTAACTACTTTGTATTCAGCAGTATAGTCTACGCGGTAAATTGCGCTACGGTTCTGTACATCTGTACTTTGATCTAACTTTACTAGAATTTGTGACCCTGCCAACGCTAGTAAACGGTTAACTTCTCGCTTGTCGTTAACTTTAACTATTTTGCCATTCACCTGAGTTGTATAGCTAAAGGCCTCCTGCATCACATAGCGCACTTGGGGGACACTTTGTTCTAGCTTATCCCCAGCGACACTTTGAGCTACTTGAGTAACTTTGGCTTGTTCCCAATGGTGATAACGATTGCTTAAAGTGGAACACAGAAAAAATCCTGCAACCAACAGCACTAATACCAACGATAGATGCTGCAATCCCCATAAAATTTGTGAGTAACGAATTGTCCAGTCACCAATGACAACTTTTTGTTCTGCTGGATGACTTCGTAACGTAAAACTGATTATAGCGATCGCTACTCCCAAAGCTATGACTAAAAATACTAATAATATAAAAGCCGGGAGTAATTGAGAACCAATTTGAAGTAGCTCTGTTGGATGTGTTAAATCTGGTAATCCGGGAATTCCCTGGTTATTAGGAGACATTGGTGATTTTTACAGAATTTGTAATGTCAAGACTCTTAAAATCTCACAAAAGTTTCTGTAAAAATGACTATATATTTCTTCTAAATAAGGAAAAATAACCTAAGTAAATTCCCAACAAATGGCAATGCAAAAAAAGCAATTACTTTGTCTTGTTAGCTTCTACCCGACAAACAATTTCCATAGAGTTAGCATCAGCACTTCTGGGTTTAGGAAAAATTTCTTGCTCTGTTTTATCAACACGATGCAAATGACCATTAGATCCATAGACAGCCAATCTTCTAGAGAACAATCTGCCTTGGATACAAGCAGCACGAAGAGTTCTCCTTGCTATTCCATTACCATGCTGTTCTAACAGAGTATATTCAGTTCCTTTGACAGATGCCAAATCTAAAACAATTGGATCACCATTTCTATTAGAACCTACTTGCAGGTAAAAGTTATCTTTTGAGGTTTCAGCTATTGCTATACCACTAAATGATAATGAGAGTAGCGCAACCAATCCACCAATTTTTTTAAACCACATAATTAATATTTTTGTAAAGCTATACTTTATTTTTATTCATAAAGTATTGTTTTCGGTGTGGTAAAATCACTAGAAAATCTTTACTTAGCGATACAAGCGAAAATATCAAAAATGAGTATTTATAGCAAAATAAAAAAACCGTAGCGGAACAACTACGGTTAATTTAAGTGAAATACTGAACTCTAAACCTATTTTTAAAGTTGCTGTCTTACAACTTCAGCTCTTCACCTTTCGGTAATCTCTTTATGAAATGAAGTCTAACTACTTAAAAGATATTTGTCATTACTGAATTAAGAAATTGAAGATGGTCAAATATTCATCTAATTAACTGTGGAATTATCTGTATTGTTAGAATTTAAGAAGCTTTTAAATAGAGATTCTATGTATTATCACTGAATATGTGAACTCGCTTGGATACTTTTTTGATAATATACCCAGGGATCAAGTATAAATTGTTGTATTTGCAAACTGCAAAAAGTTCGGTAATCAAGCATAAATAAACTTTCATGAAGAGTGCTGAGTTAAAAGACTGCCTACATTCGCGCAGCGTCTCGTAGGGAGGGGCGGGGCTTTTACCGAGTGCGAAAGTACTGAGCAATCTTCTTACTCAGCACCGACTAAACGCCCCGCTACCGCTAACAGCACTCAGCAAAGAGGATAATTAGCCTAAGTGAGCGGCTTAGTTTTCCCTGTCACCTGTAAGCTGTTACCTGTTTCCTTTTATGACTTACACTCCTTAAGTAATTGCGGCATCTGCTGCTCTATTTTTTTAGCTGTCTGTTCTTCCTGCTGCAAGTTTTGCTGTAGCAGTTGGACAACTTTTTGTTGTCCCATCTGTTCAGCAACTTGAATCAAACCACGGTAGCAAGCAATTTCTAATTGTTCGACCTTAGCTTGACATCCAGCCAGTCCCAAGGTGAGAACTTTCTGACTTTCCGCAGCTAGTAGCATGAATTTTTGACCATCACTGACCAGACCAGCCGCAGCATCACAAGTGATCCGCTTTGGTTGCTGTCCTAAAGCGTTGAACACTTGTTCTAAATTTTGAATCTGTTGTTCTGTTTCTCGAATATGAGTCTCAATCAAAGACTTCAACTGGCTGTTTTGACAACACTGCAACATCATCTGCTGCGCTTCCCAAAAGCGTTGTTCCGCATCGTACATAGCACCAACTTCGTAGATAAATTTCTCTTGTAAGTTAGTGATTTTGCTAACGGGGCGTTCACTTAGTTGAACCATAGTTCTTCTCCTGGGGTTTGGACACCAAGTGATTTGGTGTTTGTACTTTTAAACTACGTTCTACCTTCGCCAATCAATTCTCTCTTCTCGTCATACCAGAGGAACAACTGACTGTTAATTATGAATGCTAAGTAAAATACATAATCATTAGTCATTGGGACATGAGTTACTCTCTACCTTGTCCCTCATCCCACATGAGAGCGTTAGTAAAGTAAAGTAAAGATAGATTAAGAATGCGCTGATAATTAAATGACTGTTCCACAATTGCAGGAAATTTCCTCTCAGTTAGAAAGTCCAAATTTGCGCGATCGCATGGTAGCGTTGGCTAATTTGCGACACATACCAGCTGAAGATGCTGTACCTCTCATCAAAAAAGTCTTAGATGATGAATCTTTGCAGCTGCGATCGATGGCAATATTTGCCCTAGGCATCAAGCCAACAACAGAATGTTATCCAATTTTGGCTAACATTCTCGAAAATGACCCAGATTATGGTATGCGTGCAGATGCTGCCGGTGCTTTGGGCTATTTGGGTGATACTAGAGCCTTTGAGGTGCTAGCACGAGCATTTTATGAAGATACTGATTGGTTAGTACGCTTTAGTGCGGCTGTTTCCTTGGGTAATCTTAAAGATCCACGGGCAAGTAAAATCTTAATTCAAGCTTTAGATAGCCCAGAAGTTGTCTTACAACAAGCTGCCATCTCAGCTCTCGGAGAAATTCAAGATATCGATTCGGTAGATAATCTGCTACGCTTTGCTCAATCAGATGATTGGTTGGTCAGGCAAAGACTGGCGGAATCTTTGGGTCATCTGCCTACGGATAAGAGTGTATCAGCTCTCAAGTATTTAGCAAAAGATAGTCATCCCCACGTTGCGGAAGCAGCTCAGATTTCACTGACACGACTTGAGCAAAGAGATAATCAAGTCTAGTATTAAAACCTCTAACTGCTTTTTAATAATAAGTGGGATTTTTCGGATTTTGATGCAGGGTAATTTCCATTATGAATATTGAAGAATTTTTGGAATTGAGTGCTGGTAAATGGTTTTCCCATCGTACTAGTCACAATTTAGCTTTTAAACAATCGCAAGACGGTAAATCGGAGGTGATTATTGAGACACTGACAGCAGATCACCCAGAAGTTATCACACTGTGTCAACAATATGAAATTTCTCCTAGTGCTGCCTTTTTTAGCATAAAAGTTACCTGGAACGGCACAATGGGATTAGAGGACAAAAAACACACTCGCTCTACTATATTAGTGACTGTCCCGGATGATGATAAACCCAATGAAGGCAGACTACTGCGAGCAATGGGTGATGCCGAGAAAACACTTGTAGCTGGTCGGTATAAAATGGGCAGTGATGAAGCATTGACTCTAATTACAGAATCCGAAACTATGACGTCTGAAGAACGCTTGTGGTTTGCCAGCCCTAATTTACGGATGCGGGTAAGTGTCTTGAAACATTTTGATGGTTCAAGTCTAGCTTCCTTTACTTCTGAGATTCGCATGGGTGTTGCTGCGCCTGCGAAGAAAGCTTCTGAAGCTGCTAATTCAGCAAGTTAAGAGAGTGCTGAGTGCTGAGTGCTGAGTGCTGAGTGCTGAGTGCTGGGTGCTGTTAGTGTAGCTAGAGCATAAGCCCTTGCGGAGTTAAAAAACCGCTAAGAAAGGACAGGATATTTACTGAAGGCAGCTAATACTGATACTGGGCATTTTCTACTCACTACTCAGCACTCACTACTCAGCACTCAGCACTCAGCACTCACTACTCACTCATTCCTGCTAAATTTGCAACAAATTAGCGATCGCCTGTGGCATTGGCAATATAATAATCACTAGCAAAGCAATTGCCATTAAGCCTAAGATGTCCCGCCTATTATCTAATTCCGTGACATCATTTAAGGCGGGTTCATCAATCAAGGGGATGAACAGTAAAATAATTGCCCACACAAAGAATTCTGGCTGGATTAAAGACAACATTAGCAGCAACAGACGGGAAATTTGCCCAATCAGCATAGCAGTACGTTGTCCGAACATGGCATGGACAATATGACCACCATCTAGCTGTCCCACAGGCATGAGATTCAAAGCTGTCACAATTAGACCCAAAAAACCAGCTACAGCGACGGGATGTAAATCAATTGCTGATTTTGTCGTTAATTCGCTGCCTAAAGCTATTTTGGATAGTATCGCTAAAAGAATGGAATATTTAGGATTGAGAGCATCGGGGTTTAATAGACCTGTTTTATCACTCATGGGAACTATCTCTGAGTGAATCAACCCCCACATAATTAAGGGTAGTGTGGCGAGAAACCCAGCTATTGGGCCGGCGATACTCACATCAAATAAAGCCTTACGGTTGGGAATGGGACTCCGCATTTGAATGAATGCCCCAAAAGTTCCCAAGAAAAATGGTATGGGTATAAAATACGGCAGAGTGGAGCGAATTTTGTAAAACTTAGCGGTTAAATAATGTCCAAGTTCGTGGATACCCAAGATAGTCATCAGACCTAAAGCATAGGGTAAACCTTGCAAAAGTATCGCTGGGTTTGATGCTAGGGTTTTGGGATCGATGCCAGCCATTTTTACCCCCACCAAGGAAGTAGTGACTAAAGTTGCTAACACCAGTAATAAAGCTAGTCCAGGGCGGGTTAATTTTTCTGGCTTCTTGACACTTCCCTCTTTAGCTGCTTGTGCGTTAGGAACTAACACAAAAAAGGGTTTACCATTAAAACCTTCTTGAAAAATAATCAAGAAGCGATCGCCAAATCGTGATTCAATATTTGCTCTAATCTGCTGATAGGCTTGAATAGGTGTTGTTCTCAACTGACCGCGACAAATAATTGCCTGGGGTCTATACTCAATGTTTTGGATGTAGTAAATAGACCAGGGAAAACAATTTCGCAATTGGGTTTCTTCCGTCGGTTCAATGGGGCGCACAGGTACTTGTTCTGCGGTAGGATGGATAGCCGATTGTGATTCTGGGGTTTGGGCTTGAGTCTGTATATCCCTCGGCGGTTGCCGTCCCCACTGAAACAACAGCCAGTATAACAAAAGGCAGATGATTGCAGGCCAGATAATCAGTGATGGCGGTGGAGGTTGTTTTACTCCATACGCCAACGTCCAACCACTCAACAATAATGCTGGTGTCATTAATACCAACCACAACAACCAAATTGGTGTGCGGGTGATATTAGCAACACTGCGCTGCACCATTAGATAAGTAGCCAATCCCAATAGGAGGAGAAACCAAAATGTCATTTGCTCTTCATTAATTTGGAAAAAACAGCCTCCTAATAGAAGAAGGCAAAAGTAAAAAGCAAGAAATATTATTTTCTCAGCTTCTTACCTGTTGAATACACCCTACTCCCTAGTAGAGACGTAATTAGTCGCGTCTCTACCTACTCCCTAATCCCCACATTTGCTCATGTTCCCCCAATCTCAATCACCAAGTTCTACAACCAAGTCACCACGGGTTATCTTAGAAAATATTTTTGCCTTTCCACCAAATCGGGACACATTAGGGGGGACTTCTTATTTTATTGTAAGAAATGAAGGGAATATCCTCATAGATTGCCCATCACTAGACCAAATAAATCAAGATTTTTTGCGATCGCATGGAGGCATAAAATACTTATTCCTCACCCATCGGGGTGCTATGGGTAAAACCTCAGAAATTCAGCAAAATTTTGCTTGTGAGGTACTAATTCAAGAACAAGAAGCTTATTTATTACCCGGTTTGACAGTCACTACCTTTACTCAAGAACTGACTTTAGATGCCACAACCAAATTAATTTGGACACCAGGACATTCTCCTGGTTCATCTTGCTTACACTATAACAATATGGGAGGCGTGCTGTTTTCAGGCCGTCATTTAGTCCCCAATCTGCAAGGCGAACCAGTGCCATTACGAACCGCAAAGACATTTCATTGGCCACGACAAATTAAAAGCCTACAAGCACTACTAGAACTCTTCACACCCGAAACACTTCAGTATATTTGTCCTGGTGCGAACACCGGATTTTTGCGAGGTAAGCGAGTTATAGACCAAGCTTATCAACGGCTGGCAGCAATTGATTTACAAACATTGTTGTAGGCAATTGGGCATTATAAATTCAAAATTAAGAATTAAGAATTTTAGAGATAGGGGATGGGATTAATATTCATCAATCACCCCAGTCCCCAGTCCCCAATCCCCTAAACCTTTGCACCTGCTACCACAGAATTTTTCTGCAACAATTCCAGAGCAGCTTGATATTGCAAATCTGACTCTGTACCAATCTGGTTGCGCTGGAGGGGTGGTTGGGAAATCACCTGATCTGGTTTAATCCCTAATTTATTAATATCTCGATGGGTAGGCGTTTCATACTTGGCGATTGTCACAGCCAAACCAGAACCATCAGAAAGTGCAAATAAAGATTGAATTAAACCTTTGCCAAAGGTAGTTTCACCTACCAACTTAGCGCGATCGTTGTCTTGGAGTGCGCCGGCTAAAATTTCACTGGCACTGGCAGTTCCCTGATTGACTAGAATTACTAAAGGATCGTCTGTCAAAGCTGGGCCAAAGGCTTCAAAATTGCCTTGAACACCTTGGCGGTTGACGGTGTAGACTATAGTGCCTGAATCTAACCACAGACGGGCTATTTCAATGCCGGCTTGTAGTAAGCCACCGGGATTATTTCGTAAATCTAAAATATAGGCATCTGCGCCTTTTTTTTCTAGACTAGAAATGGCGTGTGCCAACTCTGTAGAGGCGTTGGCATTAAATTGTGTGAGGCGCAGATAGCCAATAGATTTACCTTCAGGGGACGAGCGTAATTCCGCTACAACAGGGTTCAGAGCGATGCGATCGCGCATGACTCTAATTTCCTTTTCGCCATCTCCATCTCGTTCAATTAATAGCGTGACTAAACTACCAATCGGCCCGCGCATCCTCGCGGCGGCTTCATCTAGGGTCAAATTTTCTGTAGAAATGCCTTCAATTTTGATAATGCGATCGCGCGGTTGAATTCCCGCTTTATCTGCTGGTGAACCTTCTATGGGTGATACTACCTCCAATTGACCAGTTTGGGCATTGAGGGCAATTTGTAAACCTACTCCAGTTAGTTCTCCAGAAGTATTAACCTGCAAACTGCGGTACTGCTCAGGGTCTAAAAACCTAGTAAAAGGGTCATCAAGGCTCTTGAGCATATTTTGAATGGCCACATATGCGGCTTTTTGGTCTTTAAAGGGCTTTGCGAGTGCCTTTTGTCTGGCTGCTGCCCAGTTTTGATGATTGAAAGTATCGTCCAGATAAGCACGATTGACAATTCGCCAAACTTCTGAAACTAGTTTTTGTTCCTCCGTCAATGCGTCTGCTGGTTGGATGAGTGTGCCAAAAACTAAACCAAAAGCCACTAATAGTGAAAATCCGAGCCGAAAAACCTGTTTGTGCATGAACCCCATTATCAATGTCACCTCAACCCAAATTGCCTAAGAATTCCCCAGTCACCACGTCGTTGATGAAATCTATCTCTCGATTATGTTACTTTTTTTATAGAAGTGGTGCATTGTTCTCATCAAGTTGTTAGAGAAACCATGTGAATAACCACCTCAACAAAAGATAAAATCTACTTTGTACCCACCACTAAGGGTGTTGGCTTGCAAAGGGAACGTAATATATTCCATATTTACAGAGTGTTAAGTTTCTAAACTTTTAGCACTCTCAAAGTGCAAAAGCAAACGAACAAAATCCTCTTACAAGAAAATCCCAAAACTGCTAATTGGGAGATTGAATCAACCGCAACCGATTTTTAGGAACTTGAGATTGTATGGCCAACGTTTACGACTGGTTTGAGGAACGCTTGGAAATTCAGGCGTTAGCTGAAGATGTCACAAGCAAGTACGTCCCTCCCCACGTCAACATCTTTTACTGTCTAGGTGGCATCACCCTGGTGTGCTTCCTAATTCAGTTCGCCACTGGCTTCGCCATGACGTTCTACTACAAGCCAACTGTGGCTGAAGCTTACTCCTCAGTACAGTACATCATGAATGAGGTGAACTTCGGTTGGCTAATTCGCTCCATCCATCGCTGGTCTGCCAGCATGATGGTGTTAATGATGATTCTGCACGTCTTCCGCGTGTATCTGACCGGTGGTTTTAAAAAGCCCCGTGAATTAACTTGGGTAAGTGGTGTTATCCTAGCTGTGATTACCGTCTCCTTCGGTGTTACAGGTTATTCTCTGCCTTGGGATCAGGTTGGTTACTGGGCGGTGAAAATCGTCAGTGGTGTGCCAGAAGCAATTCCCGTAGTCGGCGTACTCATCTCCGACCTACTACGTGGTGGTTCTAGTGTCGGTCAAGCAACATTGACACGTTACTACAGCGCGCACACCTTTGTATTGCCTTGGTTAATTGCGGTCTTCATGCTGTTCCACTTCTTGATGATCCGTAAACAAGGTATTTCCGGCCCCTTGTAATTTCATCAGCCTTAATGCGAACAGGCAACAGCACTCAGTTACAAGAGCGAGTCATTTAGTTTAAACTGATGAGAAATCAGCAATTAATGGCTCACAGTTTCCCTCACGGTAAATGCTCGTATTTGAGACTTAAGGTTGGCTACCCAAAAACACAGCAGCAGGGCTAGTTTGACTTTAGGTTTGCCTGAATGATATTGATGGCTGCCATCAAAGCTTTAACTGAAAACTCCGCAGGAGAGCGCATTTCCAATATGTCAATCCAAAAAAAACCCGATCTGAGCGATCCCAAGTTAAGAGCTAAACTCGCCCAAGGTATGGGTCACAACTACTACGGTGAACCAGCTTGGCCAAATGATCTACTATATGTATTCCCAATAGTAATCATGGGTTCATTTGCTTGTATTGTGGCTCTAGCTGTTCTAGATCCTGCCATGACAGGTGAACCAGCCAATCCTTTCGCCACACCACTGGAAATTCTGCCAGAATGGTATTTATACCCAGTATTCCAGATTTTGCGATCGCTTCCTAACAAATTGTTGGGAGTGCTAGCAATGGCTTCTGTACCTTTGGGATTAATCCTCATTCCCTTTATTGAGAACGTCAATAAATTCCAAAACCCCTTCCGCCGTCCAGTAGCAACCACAGTTTTCTTGTTTGGAACTCTGGTGACTCTGTGGCTAGGTATTGGTGCTGCTTTACCTTTAGACAAATCCTTGACCTTGGGCTTGTTCTAAGCTGAAGCTAGTCGTCAAAAACTTCTTTGACGCTTGTAGTTTTCAAGAGTGCATATCTGAAGTTATGATGTCTGATGACAAGCCACCCTTGGGTGTCTACGACAAAACTGTCGTTCAGTTCTTCGGTATATGTACTTTTGAAAACAATCAACAAGCGTCAATTTTAGTGAATTGGGAATTGGGCATGGGGAATTGGAAATTGGGAATTGGGCATGGAATTTTTCTCCCCCCGGCTTCCCTAGTTACCATTCCCTAAGAGTTCTTTGATTCTGAATTTTGAATTAATTTGTCCCCAATTCTGTCTAGTTAAATTTTTTATTTTGAATCCGAAAGTTATTTCAAAATTTAAAATAGATTGAAGAACAATAAATTACAGACATTCTTGTACATATTAAATTCATGCCACGGTCAACGCTTGGCATTATGCAGCAAGACCATCTCAAAGTAAAAAGCGAACTAAAGCTCTTAAACCAAGTACAACAATGGTTTGAGGACTTTTGCCTAAAACACTTATTTCAACTTGGCTGGTCAGAAACCCAACTGTATCGCCTCAACTTGGCGTTAGCAGAAGGTTTTACAAATGCAGTTCGTCACGCCCACCATACGTTACCGCCAGAGACAACCATAGAAATTGAAGTAAATCTATGGGTTGACAGGTTAGAAATTAAAATTTGGGATCATGGCAAGCCTTTTAACCCAGATGCGATCGCAGAACCAGCACCAGGTACTCTACAAGTAGGCGGCTATGGTTGGTTTCTGCTGCGACGTTTGGCTGATCGTGTTGTTTATGAACGTAGCGATGATGCGAGAAATTGTCTGGTAATCCTCAAGTATCTTCAAGAATCACAAAGGTGAGACTAATACCGCAGTCTTGCCGTGATTTGTGTTCGCACAGCTTGGTGTAGCCCTACTTAATATTACTTCCGTGTCGTGATTGATGGATTACCCCAAATATTTACATTGCCATCAAATCCGCCGCTAGCAAGCATTTGCCCATCACGACTAAAAGCGATCGCGCTTACCCAATCACTGTGTCCGACTAGTGTATTTAATAACTCACCTGTAGTTAAATTCCATAATTTAATCCCATCCCTACCAGCACTAGCAAGAGTTCGTCCATCGGGGTTAATAGCGATGGCATTTACCCAATTGTTGTGTCCGGTGATGGTATACACTGGGTTTTCAGAAGCGAGATTCCAAAGTTTGATGGTGCGATCGCGGCTGGAAGTAACTAAATTTTGTCCATCAGGAGTATAAGCAATATCTGTCACTGCGTCAGTATGGGCGACAAATGTCCTAATTAACTGACCAGTGCTTAAATTCCACAGCTTAATTACACCTCTTTTGTCACCGCTAGCCACTGTCTGACCATCGGGACTCATTGCTAGGGAGTGAATTGTATTATCGAAGCGTACTAACGTAGCTAGTGGGCGTTGTTGTAGCAAATCCCACATCCGAATCCCATCTAAAGCTCCACTAACAAGAACTTTACTATCAGGAGATACTGCTAGGGACAAGACACTAGCACTATGTCCGACAAAAGAACGTGTAAATTTATTGTTTTTAATATTCCACAGGTTAATAGTGTTGTCACTACCACAACTGACTAAAGTTTGCCCATCTGGGGAAATTACTAAAGATTCCACACTCGTTTTTTGGGCTTTAGTAATACTACCCGCCTTTTTGCCTGTGATGGGATTCCACATCCGGATTATCCCCTCATTGTAAGCACCACCACTAGCCAGAGTTTTACCATCTGGACTAAAGGCTAAAGATTTTACAGTTCCCCGATGTGCCGCGAGGCTGTGAAGGAGGCGGGGATTGGTAAATGCTCCTGTCGTTTCTGGGGTATTAACTACTGGATTAGCATAAGCAGGATTGATTTTTAACTCTTGCCAGAGGTTTATCGGCAGAGCGATCGCTGCTATGAATGCCAAAATAAAATACAGGCCACCTTTTCCCTCACTCCTCACTGTTTTTCCTCACCTGATTAAATACACAAATCAAAACTCAACACTTTTATACAGACGCGATTTATCCCGTCTTTACTCTCTGCGCTGCTAACAGCACTGGCTAAACGCCGCGCTACTGCTAACAGCACTCCGTAGTTCGCCACGGCGGAAATAGACCAACCATTTAAAATCCCTAAAAAGCCTATTTCATAATACTTTTGACTTTTGACTTTTGACTTTTGACTTTTGACTTTTGACTTCCGCTTTGCGGTACTAGTAAGGTGGTTTTTTCTTATTCACAGTTAGCATAGGCAAAGTCGGACTCGATGAACGAGGCGGTAGGTAATGTTGTACTACAGGCTCTTCTGGTGCAGAACGTTGCTGCTGGCTATTGCGCCACAGCTTAAAAGCAAGGCTAACACCTGCTGTCCCTAAACCAACAGCAAATAATGACCAACTATCATCCAACCCACCAATTAGGGCATCTACTACACCCATAGTCATCAAGATGGTGACTATAGGTTCTCTACGGTAGGCTGACTTTAAAAAACGAGGTAATACAGCATTCATCACAGCTTGGTTTATCCAGATTACCTTTTGTTGATTGACCAAGAATACCTCACCTGGGAATTACCCTTCTCAAGAAAACGCTTCTTAAAAAGATTATAATTTCCTTAAGTATAGAAGTACGTGTAGTAATTAACGCCTTTGCATAAAGTTTTTGCAAGTTGAAGCTATTACTAGCAGTCTCTACTACGCCTCATAAAGATAAAGGGTAACTTGTGTGTAGGTATTCCACTATTAACTAATACAGTTTAAACCAGCTAGATGTTCCAGCTGGTTTAGACTCTTCTAATTATTAGCTTACAACTTCAACACTAAGAACTACTTAAGGCCAAGCCAAGAGAGAACACCTTGATTGGTGGCATACTCAATTACCACCATTAAGAGAAATCCAATCATGGCAGCTCTACCATTTAAACGTTCGGCATACTCATTAAAGCCAAATTTAGGCTCTTCTAGTTTGGGTGTAACAGTGGGTTGTGTTTGTGACATATTCTAAAAACCTCTTTTCGGCAAACGGGAATGAATAGCGAGTTGTGAGATGATTGCAGGGCTTGAGTTTCAACATAACTTAAAAAGCTATGCTAACGCTCGTTAATAATTTGTAATTATTCTTTATATATTGTAGAAATAATTGGGCAATCGTCAAGGGATAAGTGCTTTGAGGTTTAGTTAATTGAAATAGGGAAACCTAATGTTGTAGATAGCTATCCCTAATACGGAACTGTCAGTCTGATACTGGCAGGCTAAATTAAATAAAAAATTGAGCAGAGGCGTTACATGGAAATCGGTGTTCCTAAAGAGACTAAAGATCAAGAATTTAGAGTCGGTTTAAGTCCTGCTAGTGTGCGGGTGCTGAAAGAAAATGGACACAGTATTTTTGTAGAGACTCAAGCTGGTAGTGGTGCTGGGTTTACAGATGAAGACTATCAAAGCGCGGGTGCGGAAATTGTCTCCACAGCAGAAGCTGTTTGGAATCGAGAATTAGTAGTGAAAGTTAAAGAACCACTGACTAGCGAATACAAATTTTTACAAAAAGAGCAGATATTGTTTACTTATCTGCACTTAGCAGCCGATCGCAAATTAACAGAAAGTTTAATTGATTGTGGCATTTGTGCGATCGCTTACGAAACCGTAGAGCAACCAGGTGCAAACAGACTTCCTCTACTTACTCCCATGAGCATCATTGCCGGTAGACTAGCCGTGCAGTTTGGCGCACGCTACCTGGAACGTCAACAAGGTGGTAGAGGTGTGCTTTTGGGTGGCGTTCCAGGAGTTAAACCAGGCAAAGTAGTAATCTTAGGTGGTGGCGTAGTCGGTACAGAAGCCGCAAGAATAGCTGTTGGGATGGGTGCGGCAGTACAAATTTTAGATGTAAATGTTGAGCGTTTATCTTATTTAGAAACAATATTTGGTTCTAGAGTTGAATTGCTGTACAGTAGCTCTGCTCATATTGAAGCGGCTGTGAAAGAAGCAGATTTACTTGTGGGTGCAGTTTTGGTATTGGGAAGGAAAGCACCAATCTTAGTTAACCGCGAATTGGTGAAACAAATGCGCCCTGGAGCGGTCATAGTTGACGTTGCCGTTGACCAAGGTGGTTGTGTAGAAACCCTACACGCTACATCCCACACCAACCCGATATATATAGAGGAAGGTGTAGTACATTATGGCGTTCCCAATATGCCAGGAGCAGTACCTTGGACAGCTACTCAAGCTCTGAATAACAGTACCTTACCTTATGTTGTGCAGTTAGCAAATTTGGGCATCAAAGCACTAGAAATCAACCCCGCTTTAGCTAAGGGTTTGAATGTGCAGAATCACCGTCTAGTACATCCGGCTGTGCAAGAAGTATTTCCTGATTTGGTAAGTTAGATTCTCAGATTTCCTGTAAAACTCTTCTTCTAAACCCTCTTCGCTAACGAGGAGGGAAATTTTTTGCGATATAAATATAATTTTTCACTCAATCCTGATGACAAAATTCATTTAGATAGTTATAAAGTTCCCGAAATAAAGGGCATTTTTGTTGGATTTCTGATGGATTGGTATACAGCAATAATGCTGGTGTATGCAATCCTTTAGAAAAACGTGTTGAACTACTATCAAACTCATCTAGAACACTGGAATCAACTAGTGCTTGTGACAGTTTTTCTCGACAACAATCTTTTTCACGATCATATTCACTAAATGATTCTGGTTTAGCAAAGGGAATATTCTTTTTCGTACTCAGCCACCAACGCATACGCTCATTTCTACTTCTGAAATCTGGATGTTTAGCTACTGTATTGTCCCAATCTGCAATAATCCAAGCTTCTAATTCGGGAGATGCAAAGCCAACAATTTTTTTTATCTCAGTAGATTCTGGTATTGCGGATATCGTTGCTAAAATCGTTTCTCTTTGCTCAATAGGATTGCGACAATCCAAATCGTCAAAAACTAAAATCAAATCACATTGATTTGGTTCGTATTTTAATGCGATAGGTAGCTCTCGTCTAATTTGCTCAATTAAGCTTTGTCCAGTTCTGCCATAACTATTTACCCTATTTGGTTTCGGCCCAGGTCTCTGACGAACTGGAGTTTTTCTGATAAATTTACACCCAGGAAAATATTTTTCTAAAAAAGGAATCAAGCCTCTAACTTCTGCTTCTCCACCACCTGAGAAAACCCATACTACCACGGCCATCCTCCAATACTGGGATCGCCAACACGATATAAATCACCTAATTGCCATCCTTCTTCTAATTTTTCATTAAGCATTTCTTTGCAGAGTGTTTTTATAGAAAAATGCGTTTTATCTTCTGAATAGAAACAAAAAATATTGTCTAAACAATCGGTAAAATGATCTAAAAGGTCAGGACTATGTGTAGTGATAATTAATTGGGTTTTTGTGGCAGCTTTTTTAATCCATTCTGCTAAAATTGGCATCCATGATACGTGTAACCCTAGTTCTGGTTCATCAATTACTAGCAATGATGGTAGGTTGGGAGAATGTAAGATAGTAGCCCAACATAACATTCTGACAGTTCCATCTGATAACTCATTAAGATAAAAAGCTTCTTTTATATCTTCAAAATACAATTCTAAGGTTAAAGACAATCTACCAGAACGTGTGGGGCGAAGGCGACGGCTTTTTGGTAAAATAGACTTCATTGCTCGGTTAAGACTTTCTTCAAAATCGATGTCCTGTTGAATTAAGTTATCTATAACCAGAGGTAAATTATCTCCAGATGCAGATAAATAAATATCACTCCCTCCTATTTTTGGTTCTGCCATTCTGATTTCATTTAAATCCATATTGTTGGCATTGTAAAATTGCCATTTTGAAATAAATTCAATTATCTCTCTCCTAATTTTATAAAGAGAAGTGTTTACTATAATAGATGGACTAGACTCTAGTAGTCTGGGGATTATAGACAATCCTAAAGAGTTTATAGGTATATTATTTAGAGTTGCAAATTGATTTTCGGCTATTTCTCCGGTAGTATCAACATTGAAAACTGCCACAGAACCTTTACCTATTTGTATATCATGAAATTTATAATAATAAAAAGGTGAAGACAATCCTGTTTTATGTAACTCTTCTTCCCCACTATATAAAGATTCTTGAAAAATACCAACTCGACTATGTTTTTCTTGGGCAATGTAAAAACTTAAATCAAGAATTATATTATCTGTATTTGGATTACCCTTTTTTTCAGCAATTTGAGAAAAACAATATGCAAAGTTTACTCTAGCAGGACTTTCAACACTGACATCTAAAATTCTGCTACCACCAATTTGAGCGATCGCATCTTCAAAACTACTAACACCACGACTCTCATCAGGAATAGTAGTCAGGCTATTTTTTAAAAATTTCAAACAGCTAATAAAGTTACTTTTACCTGACCCATTTGAACCTATAAAGATATTGAGATTTTTGAGTTTGACAGCTTCATTTAAAGACAGATTTTTATAATTTTTTGTTATTAAAAAGCTCAACATTGGTTGATTCATAGAACTTAGAAATAAATTTGTCATCCAGTTAAATCATAATATTTTTCAATTTTACACATTAATTGTTGATGATACACAAATAATTGGTAATTATCTAATTTCGATAAACATGAGCATAGAAGCAGCCTTTTGGTATATTTGCACCGTGACTAAAAAGTTTATCCTAATTAGGGTGGCTAGCTAATGGAGAACATTAGTGGAATTTTTATCCGATTCCGTGGTGCTATCACGGATGCAATTTGCTTTGACTGCAATCTTTCATATGCTTTGGCCTGTCCTGACTACAGGGATGGGAATCTATTTAGTAATTGTGGAAGGAATTTGGCTGAAAACCAAAAATCCCGACTATTATCTTCATGCTCGCTTTTGGGCTAAATTTTATGTGCTGAATTTTGGGATTGGTGTAGCGACTGGTATCCCGATGGAATTTCAGTTTGGGACGAATTGGGCCCCTTTTTCAGAAGCAGTGGGTAACTTTTTTGGAAGCGTAATTGGTTTTGAAGCTTCTTGGGCGTTTATGCTAGAAGCTGCTTTTTTAGGAATTATGTTATTTGGTTGGGAGAGAGTGAATCCTGCAATTCACTATCTCTCAACTATTTTGGTGGCTGTGGGTGCAAACCTTTCCACTGTGTGGATATTGACAGCTAATTCGTGGATGCAAACCCCAGCAGGTGGGGAATTAGTGAACGGTAAGTTTGTTGTTCACGATTATTTTCAAGCAATTTTAAATCCGTTTATGGTCAACAGTGTGCTGCATATGTTCTTTGCCACACTGGAGACATCTTTATTCGTGATTGGTGGGATTAGTGCTTGGTATATTCTTCAGCAACGTCATCAGGCTTTCTTTTCTAAATCTTTGAAAATAGCTTTAGCAGCTGCGATCGCAGTTGCTCCATTACAAATATACATCGGACACCTAAGCGGCGAACAAGTTTATCACTATCAACCCACAAAACTAGCCGCAATGGAAGCCCAGTGGAACAGTTCACCAGCCGGACAACCTGCTGATTGGAGTTTAGTCGCGATACCCAACGAAAAAGCCGAGAAAAATGATTGGGAAATCACTATTCCCAATGCGTTGGGTTACATTCTGGAATTTAAACAGAACCTTTCTGAACCACTACGCGGTTTGAAAGAGTGGAAAGCGAGCGATCGCCCCCACATGGTAGGTTTAATTTACTACGCTTTCCGTACCATGATTGCGATCGGCTTTTTCTTTGCCGGGTTAATGTTGTTGAGTACCCTGCAATGGTTGCGTGGTAAACTTGCAGCCGACAATATTAGTCAGCAGCGTTGGTTAATGTTGGCTTGGGTATTCGCTGCGCCTTTAGGATACATAGCTGTAGAGTCAGGTTGGATTGTGCGTTGTGTCGGTAGACAGCCGTGGACACTTTACGGACAAATTCGCACCGTTGATGCTGCTTCGCGTTTACCTGCAAGTAACGTGTTAGTTTCGCTTACTACTTTCGCCGTAGTTTATACAATTTTGTTTATCACAGCCATGTACTTTGGTAGTCGCATCATCCGCACAGGGCCAAATCTAGAATTACCAATCCCAGGAACAGAAATCACTAAACCCGCCATCGATACCACCCCTGGCGAGTTTGTCCCCGATGAGCGTCCAGTTGAAGCGAGGGAGTAGAAGTAGGTGACAGGTGACAGGTGACAGGGGACAGGTAAGTTACTAATGATTATTAATTAATTGTCTATACTCAGCACTCCACACTCCACAATCAGCACCGGCTAAACGCCGCGCAACTGCTAACAGCACTCAGCACTAATTATGGAAACACTCGAATATTTTCTTCCGCAAGTTTGGTTTGTGATTTTAGCTCTGTTTCTCTTCCTCTACGTCATGCTAGATGGATTTGACTTGGGTGTAGGGATTTTATCTCTCACTTCCTCCGATGATGAACGTCGGGGAATTTTGATGACTAGCTTAAGCAACATTTGGGATGCTAACGAAACTTGGCTAGTTCTCATGGGTGGGGGTTTGTTTGGTGCGTTTCCCCTGGCTTACGCCACAATTTTAAACGCCTTATATATCCCAATTCTTGTCATGGTGTTTGGATTTATTTTTCGGGGTGTGGCGTTTGAGTTTCGGGAATTATCTAGACGGAAATTTTTTTGGAATCTCGCCTTTGGTGCAGGAAGTTTTACGGCTGCACTCGGCCAAGGTTTTGCTTTAGGTGCGGTACTTAAAGGAATTAAAGTTGATGAGGCGGGACACTTTATTGGTACTACCTGGGATTGGTTCAGTTTACCTTCGGTGTTAGTGGCGTTAACTTTGATTCAAGGCTACGTGTTGATTGGTTCTACATATTTGGTATGGAAAACCACAGGAGAATTACAAGAAACCCACTATAAAACAGCCAAACTTGCTGCTTTGACTACGCTGATAGGTGCGATTTTTATTACTATCAGCACACCATTTATTTATGAGAATGCTAGAGCGCGTTTATTTCAGCAACCACTAGTTTATATTTTCGCCATTATTCCAATTTTGGGAGTTTGGTTAATTTGGCAACTTTTGAATAGTCTAAACCGTAAGGAAGAACGCGCACCTTTTGTCTGGACGATTCTATTATTTGTGTTGTCATTCATTGGCTTGGGATTAATTGTTTTTCCCTACATTATTCCCCCGCAGATTACCATTTATGAGGCGGCTGCTGATCCTAGCTCGTTGGTAATTATGATCATTTTTATCGGCTTTCTGATTCCGGTGATGTTGTTCTATAACCTTTATCAGTACATTGTTTTCCGGGGTAAGGTGACTGGTAATGGCTACGGGGAATAAACTCTTACCGGTTCGTAGTAAGGACTTTAGTCCTTTTTGCTGCAATAGTCGGTCGGAGACGATGGCGTACCCGCCCACCGGAGGTGATCGCAATAGTGCAAGATGTGTATATATTGATTTAATCAGCGATCGCCTTGAGTTACGATAATACCTGCAAATACCTAGCCGAAACCTACCCAGCCGATTTTGCCAGATGGTTACTCGCATCTGAGACAACAGATATTGAGGTACTTAAAACCGAACTTACTCTCGAACCCATTCGCGCTGATTCGGTGACATTCCTACAAATTGCTAATCAAATCTTACACTTAGAGTTTCAGACTACACCTAAATCCACACCCCCACTCGATTTTCGGATGCTGGATTACTACACCAGATTAAAACGTCAATACTGGTGCGAGATTAAACAGGTGTTAATTTTTCTCCAACCCACCTCCTCAGAAATTGTGTTGAAGACTCAGTATGTAGATACTAATACTACACACAGATATCAAACGATGAGATTGTGGGAGGAAGACCCTATACCACTGCTAGCTAATCCCGCACTTTTACCACTGGCGACATTGGCGAGAACTGAATCACCCACAGATTTGTTAACCCAAGTCGCGGCGGCTGTCGATATGATTGAAGAAACGGACGAACGACAGAATATATCCGCTTGTGTACAAGTTCTAGCTGGTTTGCGGTTTGAGAAAAACTTAATTACTCAACTTTTTAGCGAGGAAATTATGCAAGAGTCGGTGATTTACCAAGATATTTTGCAGAAAGGATTAAAACAGGGAGAAGAACGAGGAAAGAAACAGGAAGCGTTAGAACTAATTTTACGTCAGTTGACACGTCGCTTTGGTGCAATTGAGCCAGAAACACAACAACAGATTCGCACTTTATCGATTACTCAACTAGAAGAGTTAGCTGAGGCTTTGTTAGATTTCACTAGTCCCAGTGATTTAGTGAATTACTTAGCGAATATCTCCCCACTTCCAAAGGTGACAGGTGACAGGTGACAGGTGACAGGTAAGAAGGAAGTGTTTCTTTCATTGGTTGCTATTGTGTAGCTATGCTAGTCAGAGGTTCATAAAATAGAGGAAGTGTAGCCATCCGATCGCCTGACCTCACACCACTCCACTACAATATATATAGATATTGTTGCGAATTGTATAGTTAGGGTTTAGCTGTCATGGCTGCCGCCGTTTTAATTCAAAATCTACAAAAGCGTTACGGTACTGTTGAAGCCGTTAAGGATGTTTCCTTCCAGGTGGAACCAGGAGAAATCTTTGGGTTACTCGGCCCCAACGGTGCAGGTAAAACAACTACTCTGCGTGCATTGTGTACCCTCACTACACCAGATGCAGGCAAAATTGAAGTGTCTGGTATTTCTGTGTTGGATAACCCCAGAGTAGCTAGACAACGGCTAGGCTATATAGCGCAAGAAGTCGCTTTAGATAAAGTGTTAACAGGACGCGAATTGCTACAATTGCAAGCCGCGCTTTATCACCTCCCAGGCGCAGTAGCCAAACAGCGTATTCAGACAGTATTAGATTTACTCGGTTTACAAGAATACGCTGATAAAAAAACCGGAACTTACTCTGGGGGTTTACGCAAGCGTCTAGACTTGGCGGCTGGGTTACTTCATGCACCAGATGTTTTAGTGTTAGATGAACCCACAGTAGGACTTGACATAGAAAGCCGTTTCGTGGTGTGGGAATTCTTGCGGAAGTTGCGGGAATCAGGAACAACGGTAGTAATTACCAGCCATTATTTAGAAGAGGTTGACGCATTAGCCGATCGCGTCGCTATTATTGACAGGGGCGTAGTGATTGCTGTGGGTACACCTTCAGAATTAAAAGATAGAGTAGGAGGCGATCGCATCACCTTACGCATCCGCGAGTTTTCCCCTACAGAAGAAGCAGTACAAGCCAAAGAAATCTTACAAGAATTATCTTTTGTTAAAGAAGTCATCATCAACAACGCTCAAGGTAACTCGCTCAACTTGGTAGTAACACCGCAAAATGATGCTCTGATTAATGTCCAACAAACATTAAACAATGCAGGTTTACCAATCTTTGGCATTGCCCAATCCCGTCCTAGCCTAGATGATGTCTACCTCGCCGCCACTGGACGCACCCTCATGGATGCCGAACTAGCAGGAGTCGCCAACCGGGATCCTAAAGCTGAGAAAAAGCAGAATATGCGTT
>NZ_JAYGGZ010000015.1:64162-108510 GCF_034931465.1 Anabaena sp. UHCC 0399
AACCAGCGACATTACCGCAAGCCAACACCGAAACAACCCCTAATTTTTTTGGTGAACTAGTCCAAGAGACATTAGCTTTAACTCGTCGCTTGTTTATTCAATTACAACGCCGTCCTTCTACTTTATTGGCGGGTATTGTTCAGCCTGTCATGTGGTTAGTATTATTTGGTGCGTTGTTCCAAAACGCGCCTAAAGGTTTATTCGGCAGTACGACGAATTACGGTCAATTCTTGGCAGCAGGTATAATAGTATTCACAGCTTTTGCGGGAGCATTAAATGCTGGTTTACCTGTCATGTTTGATCGAGAATTTGGTTTTTTGAACCGCTTGTTAGTTGCTCCCCTGGCTTCGCGGTTTTCGATTGTGTTTGCATCAGCCATTTTTATTATTAGCCAGAGCTTACTACAAGCTGCTGTAATTATTGGTGCGGCGGCATTTCTGGGTGCTGGGCTACCTGATGCTATGGGATTGAGTGCGATCGCTCTTATCGTCTTCCTGCTAGCATTGGGAGTTACTGCTATTTCCCTGGGTTTAGCTTTTGCCCTACCCGGACATATTGAATTAATCGCAGTAATTTTTGTTACTAACCTACCATTACTGTTTGCAAGTACAGCTCTCGCTCCTTTATCCTTCATGCCCAAGTGGTTGCAGATTGTTGCGACCCTTAATCCTCTCAGCTACGCCATTGAACCCATTCGCTATCTTTATACTCACAGCACTTGGGGATTGAGTAGTGTAGTCATGCAAGCACCTTGGGGTGAGGTTACCTTTGGTGGTGCATTGTTAATCTTATTTGGGTTTGCTTTAGTTGCTTTACTAAGCATTCAACCCCAACTTCGCCGAACTCTTGCGTAATATAAAAGCAGTCCCTATCAACTTTATATTCATACATTGCTAACTGAAAAAGAGTTTAGGGATGAGAAGCTAGAAGCTAGAGGCTAGAGGCTAGTAATTTTTTACTCAGCACCGGCTAAACGCCGCGCTACCGCTAACAGCACTCAGCACTCACAACTAAGGATGGTGTTAGAGGAACTTATGAAAAAATCACTTTCAGCAATCACTAAACTTGTAATAGCAACAGTTGCCAGCGTTGGTTTTGCTTCTTTACTCACAGCGCAGCCTAGCCTTGCTCAACTTGGTACAGTAGACGCAGGTGGCAATAATGCAGATCAACAAAATAATATTGACTTTAGCAATGGCAATTTCAATATGTTTGACCTGATTCATCGAGCAACTTTAGGAACTGGTTCTTGGGATGCTAACCAGCAAAACCAACAAATAGATGAAGCCGCCAAGGCATTTAGAGAAAGACAAAACCGAGCAAATACCAATAATCAGCAGCGAGGGCAAATACTCCCTTTACCAATTATTACTAGTCCAAGTGTTAACGAGCCAGCAGTTCAACCTTAAGTGAATAAGAGTGCTGAGTTATGAGTCAAGCGACTACTCAGCACTCTTGAAAAACATCCTACTTCTCTTAAGATACAAGGTTGGGTTGAGGAACGAAACCCAACACCGAGATCCATTTTGGGTTTCCAAAATCCATATCGGGCTGCGTTACCCTTTACCCAACCTACTAGCTAGCTACTCACTACTTAGCACTCAGCACGGGCTAAACGCCCCGCTACCGCTAACAGCACTCAGCACTCAGCACTCAGCACTCACTACTCAGCACTCACCTACAGCCCTAAAGCAGCTAAAACATCACCAGCATGGGTAGTTGTGTTGACGCTAGCATCAACGTGAGTGATTTTACCTTCGGGACTAATGACGTAAGTAACACGTTTGGCATAGCCACCACCATCAACATCGTAAGCTTTGATGAGAGATTGGTTGGTGTCAGCCAATAAGGGGAAATTCAGATTATATTTTTGGGTAAATGCCTGATGAGAAGCTTCATCATCAGCACTAACTCCCAGAACAACTACATCTTTGCCTTGATAATCTGGTTGAGCATCCCGGAAGCTACAAGCCTGCTTAGTGCAGCCTGGGGTGTCATCTTTGGGATAAAAATATAAAACAACAGTCTTTCCAGCAAAATCAGATAATGAAACGGTGTTGCCGTTAGTATCTTTGACGGTAAATGCAGGTGCATTTGTACCAACCGTTAGAGGCATAATGAACCTTTCCTGTTTTAGATTGTTGATGACTTTGAGATTTTACAATAATTTACAATAATTTCATGACATTAGTGTAAAAACTAAGGCTAAGGACAGAGGAGAAAAATTTCATTTCCCATGCCCCATTCCCAATGACTCATTCCCAAAGATAAAACTATGCCCGTGGTTAACTCTCAAAACTCCAAAATCCTGACTTATCCGCCTAGCAGCGTCAAAAGGGCTGAAAAATCACTGCTTTGTTCTCCCTTCAAAATCAAATTATTTGAGACTATGCGTCGTCAGAGTGTTGCCTTGGGTGCGATCGCATCAGAAAATGGTGTCAAACATGGCTACACCCAAAAACCTCTGTCAGAATTGTCCTGTGATAACGATTTGGGTTGGTTAATCGAAGTAGGGATATTGCGGCGCGAAGTCGATGGACAGGGGATTACAGATGGTTTTCGCCTTACTCCTTTAGGTCATCAACTGAGCGAAAAATACCAAGGTCAAAACTTACCTGCTCCCTCATGGCGCGATCGCCTATATAATTCCGTGATTCGTTGGTTGAGACTCCCTTTATAGCTGAAACCAGCCAAAAGTTAGGATTAAGTATTTTCAGGGAACAATAAATACGGAGAAACATCAACCCATTTATTAATTCTTTACCATTTTCATCGCTGAGAACTGGTGAAATTGTTAAGCTGGGTTGCTTATTTTCCTCAATTTGAAGCGGAATATTTGCTCTCAGTCTACGATGGGCATTGGAGATTTCCAGCCTTTATGCTAAAACTCACACAAATTACGAATTACGAATTAGTCTCATCCCTTATTTTGAATAAGTAACAGTGTCTATGAAATCTATTATGGTAGTGGGGACAACTTCCCACGCAGGGAAATCACTAATAACTACAGCTATTTGTCGGATTTTGTCACGGCGTGGCTGGCGAGTAGCCCCCTTTAAAGGGCAAAATATGGCTTTAAATGCCTACGTTACAGCCAATGGAGGAGAAATTGGCTACGCCCAGGCAGTACAAGCTTGGGCAGCAGGTGTTATACCTTGGGTAGAAATGAACCCAATTTTGCTCAAACCTCAAGGAGATATGACATCTCAGGTAATTATCAGAGGTAGGTACGTAGGTAAAGTTAATGCGGCTGACTATTACGAGCAATATTTTGAAATGGGTTGGCGGGCAATTGAAGAATCTTTACAGCATTTAGGCACAGAATTTGATGTCGTCGTCTGCGAAGGTGCGGGAAGTCCAGCCGAAATCAATCTCAAGCACCGCGACTTGACCAATATGCGGATAGCAAAATATTTAAATGCCCCCACCATACTAGTAGTTGATATTGACCGTGGAGGAGCTTTTGCCCACGTTGTTGGCACACTAGAATTACTTGATCCAGATGAACGTCAATTAATTAAAGGTATAGTAATTAACAAGTTTCGGGGACAGCGATCGATTTTAGATCCGGGAATTAAATGGTTAGAAGAACGGACAAAAATTCCTGTGATTGGTGTAATACCATACCTGCAAGAATTATTCCCCGCCGAAGATTCCCTAGATTTACTCGACCGTAAACCATCAAAAGCCCAGACTGATGTAAATATCAGTGTGATTCGCCTACCCAGAATTGCCAACTTTACCGACTTTGACCCCCTGGAATCAGAATCAACGGTATCAGTAAGATACGTGAGTCCAAAGCATGATTTAGGACATCCAGATGCAGTGATACTACCAGGGACAAAAACCACAATTGCAGATTTAATTCTGCTGCAAAAAACTGGTATGGCTGAAGCAATTCAAAACTATGCTGCTTCTGGTGGGACAGTTTTGGGTATTTGTGGCGGCTACCAAATGCTAGGACAAATCATCGCCGATCCGGAAGGTGTGGAAGGACAAGCCGGCAGATATCAAGGCTTAAATCTCTTGCCCATTAAAACCGTGATTACCGGCCAGAAAATTGCCCGTCAGCGTCAAGTTAGCTCAAATTTCCCCCAAGCGGGATTACCTGTAACTGGGTTTGAAATTCATCAGGGGCGATCGCGTATAGAACCTCAAGGAGATACTCAGGCCTATCAAGCTTTATTTGATGATGCTAACTTAGGATTGGTAGATAGCTGTCAATCAGTTTGGGGTACATATCTCCACGGACTGTTTGATAATGGCCCTTGGCGACGCGCTTGGCTCAATCGCCTCCGCCAACAACGAGGATTGAAATCTTTGCCTACAGGTGTTGCCAACTACCGAGAACAACGGGAGCAGATGCTAGACCATCTGGCGACTGAAGTTGAAACCCACTTAGATTTAACACCCTTTTTGTCGTAGTTAGGCTAGATTTCATGAATGTTCGTGTCCGCTTTTTGCCAGATGATATCAGCATTGATGCTGAAGTAGGAGAACCCCTATTAGATGTAGCAGATAGAGCTGGGGTTTTCATTCCCACTGGTTGTCTGATGGGGACTTGTCATGCTTGCACAGTAGACCTTGATGATGGAGATACTATTCGTGCTTGCATTACATCTGTACCACCAAAAGATGAAGAATTAACCATCCATCTATTTACTGACCCAACTTGGTAGTTTTTTCAAGCAACCACAGAAAAAATATAAGATAGGCATAGGCTCAACCAAGATGCGATCGTCATGGTAAAAACACCTCCAAAGCATCGGACAATTCCCCTTCTAGAAAACGGCGACAAACTCACCCGGTATGAATTTGAGCGTCGCTACAACGCTATGTCTAACCTGAGAAAAGCCGAATTAATCGAAGGAATTGTCTACATTATGCCTGCTGCTTTGCGTTTTAGAAGTCACGGTCAACCGCATGGTTGGATTCTTACATGGCTTGGTACTTATGAAGCCGCTACTCCTGGTGTAGCCTTGGGAGTTGAACCAACTGTGCGCCTAGATTTGGATAATGAACCCCAACCAGATGCTGTACTTATCATCACGCCAGAAGCAGGCGGTCAAACAAGACTAAGTGATGATGACTATATCGAAGGCGCACCAGAGTTAATTATCGAAATTGCCGCCAGCAGTGTCGCCATTGACCTTCATGGCAAAAAACAGGCTTACCGCCGCAATGGAGTTAAAGAATATATCGTCTGGCAAGTTCTAGAGCAAAAACTGAGTTGGTTTTATTTAGAACAGGGTGAATATTTAGAGTTAGTCCCTGATGATGATAAAATTTTGCGCAGTCGGATTTTTCCAGGTTTGTGGTTAGCGATCGCAGATTTATTAGCCGGAAATATTCAGTCTGTATTGGCTGTTTTACAAAGCGGGTTACAATCCGCCGAACACGCGACATTTGTCAAGAAACTCGCAGTTTGAGATAGATATCCAGCATACCAGACTACCAAACCGTATAACCGTGGCGTTACATCATTTACAGTATTTGCGGTCAAGTATAGGGCATCTTGATTGTTAATGGCGTAAACTTTTTCAACATAAACACCCGACACTAGTTATAATTTCCTATAAGTTGAAAAAAGTCTTAAGATTAGCGTAATAGTTACGCTTGTCTTATAACGACTAGCTGAAAATCAATATTAGGAGGACTATCTATGGCGCTGGTACCAATGCGGCTACTGTTGGAACACGCAGCTGAGAACGGTTATGGCATCCCAGCTTTTAACGTTAATAACTTAGAACAGATTCAGGCAATCATGAAGGCGGCGGCTGAGACAGATAGCCCCGTAATTTTACAAGCTTCTCGCGGCGCACGTAACTATGCAGGTGAAAACTTCCTCCGCCACCTGATTTTGGCTGCGGTAGAAACCTATCCTCAGATTCCCATTGTCATGCACCAAGATCATGGTAATGCTCCTTCTACCTGCTACTCAGCTATCAAGAACAACTTCACCAGCGTGATGATGGATGGTTCTTTGGAAGCTGATGCTAAAACCCCTGCCAGCTTCGAGTACAACGTTAAAGTTACCAGCGAAGTTGTCAATGTAGCTCATTCCTTGGGCGTAAGTGTAGAAGGCGAACTCGGTTGCTTGGGTTCTCTGGAAACCGGTGCGGGTGAAGCTGAAGATGGACACGGTTTTGAAGGTACACTCGACCACTCCCAACTGTTGACTGACCCCGATGAAGCTGTTAGCTTCGTAGAAGCAACCCAAGTAGATGCTTTGGCTGTAGCTATTGGTACAAGCCACGGTGCTTACAAGTTTACCCGCAAACCCACCGGCGAAATTTTGGCTATCAGCCGCATTGAAGAAATTCACCGTCGTCTACCTAACACCCACTTGGTAATGCACGGTTCTTCTTCCGTTCCTGAAGATTTAATCGCCTTGATTAACGAACACGGCGGTGCGATTCCTGAAACCTACGGTGTACCTGTAGAAGAAATTCAAAAAGGTATTAAGAGTGGTGTTCGTAAAGTTAACATCGACACCGATAACCGTTTGGCTATCACTGCGGCTGTGCGCGAAGCTTTAGCAGCAAATCCCAAGGAATTTGACCCCCGTCACTTCCTCAAGCCTTCTATCACATATATGCAGAAGGTTTGTGCTGAACGCTATGTACAATTCGGCACTGCTGGTAATGCTAGCAAGATTAAGCAAGTTACTCTGGAAGAGTTTGCTGCTAAGTATGCTAAAGGTGAACTCAATATGATCACCAAGGCTGCTGCTAAAGTTTAATTTTAGTCAAAGATAAATAGGGGTAATATTTTGCTCCTGCGAAAATTTTTGATATTGATATAAATCAACCGGGAAACTTAAAAGTACCCCGGTTTTTTGTCGTATTTTATACTAAAATATTCTCCAATACTTCTGAGATTTCTAGAATTTTGGAGTCAAACACAATCACATGGGTGATTATAGGTAGCAATCGCCCAAGAATTTGCATATAAGCATCTGCATCATGACGACGATGAAACCGCGCTACTACCATTCGTTGCATATTGGGTAGTTGCCGAATAATACACCAAGGATGACTATTTGATTTTGGCTTTGAGGTTGATATCATAGGTTAATACTTCCCCACTTTGTGGGATGTTTTAGGAATGGCGTAGGCACGAAGTGGCTTGTCGTTAGACATCGCTCTGTTGTTTTCCAGGCAAGACGAGCGATCGCTTTTGATGTACACAGATATTATCAGGCGCATATGCACCGTTGTCAACCATAAAATGGGTTATGTCAAGCTGCGAATTCGAGAACTAGCTCAACAGAAGGGTTGGACGCTAAAAGAAGTTGCTGAACGTTCTGGAGTTAATTACAATACATTGAAAAGTTACGTTCAGCGTGATGTACTGAATACAGTTGATTTAAGTGCAGTCTATAAGATAGCTCGTACTTTTGAAGTGACGATTGAAGAATTGATGGAATTGGTAGAATAGTAGGTGAATCAAAAACCTGTATTTTAGATGATTTAGAATAGCTATAAATCTGGCCGTTGATTTTATAGCAGAAATACTTACGAATCAGCTAACCAGAATTACAATTACATTCAAGTCTATAGTACGGTCACATTCATGTAGAGAATGTGTGCTGCTCTCCTGCGAGAATATACGATACTGGCTAGCTATCGTTTGCAAGTGAATTGCAACTGACAGTGAAGGAATTGTTTGCTTGGTTATTGGAATGAATATTAAAAAATAATGAGGTAGAGAAATGGAAACAACAACAACTAGACAAGCATTAATTGCAGCTATTTACGAAGAATTAGAACAAGCTTATGAAGATACTTTAGAAGATGTTCTAGAGCTACTAAAAATTCGTAAAAATGAAGATGAGGAGGATATGAAAGATATTTACGTAGCAAAAAATGATACTACTATCTCTTGGGAAGAATATAAGCAAGAGAGTGCATGATTTATCAAATAGAAATTACAAGTAGGGCAGCTAAACAATTAAAAAAGCTGCCTGAAGATATTAAGCTTAAAATAGAAGATAAAATTTACGATTTAGCAAACGATCCACGCCCTGATGGCGTAGTTAAGTTAGAGGGTGATGAAGACTCCTATCGTGTACGTGTGGGTAGATATCGTATTTTATACGAAGTTAAAGATGATTTATTAATAGTTAGAGTGGTTAAAATTGGTCATCGTAGAGATGTTTATCGTCGGGGATAAAGCATAATCAAACTAGACTTAGCCATGCTGACGATGCTTTATTTTTTGTTGTAATAATGATGGGTTTTGTTCTTGCAGTTGGTGAGCAAATTCTTCATCAGCAGCAATTTGTTGCCGAATTTCTTCTTGGTGATCATGATAATAAGCTAAGGCTGCATAAACATCAGCTAGGCTAATACTCGGATGATGATAAAGAATTTCATCGGGTGACATTCCCATTTGTTCATGCCAGATTACAATATCTTGAACTCTAATGCGATGTCCAGCAATCCTGGGTTTTCCGCCACACACACCAGGAGTAATTTCGATGTGTTCTTTGATGATGGGAATAAACATGATGTTTGTTCTCAGAGTTATTTCAATGTATTTTATCTATCTGCCAAATTTTGATGGTTTGATCAGAACTCCCACTGGCGAGAATTTTACCATCGGGACTCAGAGCAATAGTATTAACTTTTTTGGAATGTCCAGTCAGGGTTTCTATGGCTTCACAGCTGGAAATACGCCAAATTTTGATGGTTGTATCTGCACTGCTACTAAAGAGGGTTTGTCCATCAGGACTTACGGTTAAGGATGTGATTTCGTCGGTGTGTTCTTTTAAGGTGTAAAGCAGCTTACCTGTGATTAAGTGCCAAACTTTGATAGTGCTGTCAGCACTACCACTAAAAAGTAACTGTCCATCAGGACTCATGGCGATCGCTTTCACATCACCAGCATGACCGATAAGTGTACGTAAAGGGTCGCCTGTCTGGGGATTCCACAGTCTGATTTTGGTGTCGGAACTCCCACTGGCGAGGATTGTACCATCGGGACTGATGGCGATCGCATGAACGGCTGATGTGTGCCAAAGGGTGCAAATGCGATCGCCTTTATGTAAATTCCAGATTTTGATTTTATTGCTACCGCTTGCTAAAATCTGTCCATCTGGGCTAATCACTACGACATTGACGGGTTTTTGATGTCCTAGGAGTGTATGCAGTAGTTTGCCTGTTTTTAAATCCCAGACTTTGACGTTACTTCTGGGGTGTTCGCAGCTACCGACAGCGACAAAATCACCGTTGGGACTGACGGCGACTGATGAAACTTCGCCTAGATTCCCGGCTAAAGTCTTGACAAAGTTACCATTATTGATATCCCAGATATTGAGATTTTGGTCTGTACACCCACTAACTAAGACTTCACCCTCTGGACTAATGGCGACAGATGTGACTTTACCGGAATGTCCTGTAAGGGTGTAACCTAGATCGGGAGTTGCTAAGGTACGTTTGTATTTGAGATGTGCGATCGCTGCTAATAATTTTTCAACATCTAGAACACTCTGTCTATCGTTGACGGTGAGGAAATATTCCTTTAACTTTTGTACATACTCCTCATCTTCGATTTTGATAGCCGACTGCATCGCCTCTAAGGGGTTAGCCAACTCTTGGAGTGAGACTTGATGTAAATCTAACCAAGTATTTATGGAGTAGTTTACCTGTGCTTGTGACCAGGTGCGATCGGGTAAATGAGCTAAACTCTGAGCTAATTGTAAAGCTAATTCTGGTATCCAATAAAGCCGCTCTTTTGATAGAGCTTGGTAAATTTGCTGATAGCTTGTAGCGATCGCTTGCACTGATTGTAAATCAAAAGTGTCTTTGAGTAAGTTTGAGAGTAACTCTGGCAGGAGGGGGGGGACATCATGATGCACTAGATGATAGATATCTGCTACCCATGCAGCTACTAAACTATGACAGGTAATTAATACGTGAGAAAGTTGCTCAAAATCTTGATGATTAACTTGATATTTTAAACCTAATTTACTAATATCAATTCCTTGCTCTTGCCATTTTTCGGCTTTCTCTAAAATAGCTAAATTAACTACATTATCTTGACCAAACCGATTAATTTCGTCAATATCTTCTCCCAAGTTTAATAAATCATCGCGGATTTTTCTCCACTCCAAAGCCCGATTTTTTGCAGATTGTTGCAAAATTTCTTTGTAAGGGATACGAGAAATAGTTTTATAGTAATAATTTGTTTGTTCTAAACCCCAATAAGCGATACGAAAATTTAAATAATCGCCATCATTTTCGGTTTCTAAAATTAAAACTGGCTCTGTTTTTAAGGTGCTGAATAAAGCCTTAATGCTAGATTCACTGTGGAAACGTTTACTATCCCAAGCTCCTGCTAAAAATTCTGTTGGTCTAATGGGATTATGTAGGGAGTAGTTGTTGTTGATGAACTCCCTGATTCCCTCTGCTAGCATTGTTTCCATACCAGCATTCTCATTATTATTGTAGTCAAATTCATCAAATTTTACTTGCGGTGGTGCTAGGAAAATTTTTAATGGTGTACAACCATAATCTTTATGAGATTCTAATATCTGTGAAGGATATAATCTTAAAGGCCAGTTATCGAGAATTTTATTAATTTCTGGTAAATTTAGAGCCGTCTCCCTTTCTTGTTTGGTTACTTCTAATTGTGTTTCACGATAATAAACTGCTAGTTGCTTTTGGAAAAGCTTTTCTTTCTCAAATCCTATCTCTACGCTTTTTTTCGGTTTGGCTACATTAGCAATTTCAATAAATGCTTGAATTGCTTGAGGAAGTGGGTATTTAGTTGTATCTAGACTTTTTTCCGTTCTCTTTTGTATAAGAGTGACAACCACAGGTGCAAACTCTATCACTAATTGAATGAGTAGCCTTAATCCTTGCTCCATAAGGAGATTCCTGTTAAATTAATAACTTTAATGCTTTACTGATAACCCCAGTATTAGTTAGCCAATCGACAAAACTGATACTTTAATTTGCTTTTTGTTTCCTGGTGACATCTATCTAAAGATATCTCTATATATGGCTTATCTTACTACTTGAGGGAATACTTTTGCCAAAGCTTTCCCCCCTCTGTCACCCTTGTCTCCATAAAATTCCCCCTATATCAAATCTTCAGGAGTTTTCTGCACCACTAAGCAGGTGCAAGATATGAGACTACCTGCTTATTTTTTGCCTATTTTCTAAAAAACAGTAAAATCTTACTTTAAGTTAGATTAAAGCTACCAAAAATCTATGTCTAAATTTTCAACTTGGATAGAGCTTCTGAGTTATAGAGCGATACATCAGCCTGACAAAATAGCTTATATTTTTCTTCAAGAAGGCGAAAAAGAAACATTTAGACTGTCTTATCAAGAGTTAGATACACTGTCACGAGCGATCGCTTCCCAGCTACAATCTCTGGAATTAACGGGTGAACGAGCTTTATTACTTTATCCACCAGGACTAGAATTTATCGCTGCCTTCTTGGGGTGTTTATATGCTGGTGTGATAGCTGTACCAGCTTATCCACCCCGACAGAATCAAAAAATGACCAGGCTATCTGCGATCGTATCCGATGCTTCAGCAAAGGTCGCACTCACAACTAATTCTTTGTTAAAGGATATCCAGCGTAGCTTTGTCCAAGATTCCGAACTAAACACACTGCACACTCTAGCTACAGATAATATAGATAGCAACCAAGCCCCAAATTGGCAAAAACCAGAATTTAACAGCGATACTTTAGCTTTTCTGCAATACACTTCTGGTTCTACAGGCACACCAAAAGGGGTGATGGTAAGTCACGACAACTTGCTGCATAACTGTGAATATATGAAGCAAGCATTTTCCTTCACACCAGAAAGTCTGCCTGTTTCCTGGCTACCTAGCTTCCATGATATGGGGCTGATTCTTGGGATTCTCGAACCCCTGTACACAGGAGTACCAGTCATCTTGATGTCACCGACAGCTTTTGTGCAGCAACCAATTCGGTGGCTACAGGCAATTTCACATTACAAAGCAACTCATTCTGGTGGACCGAACTTTGCGTATGAACTGTGCATCAACAGGATTACACAGGAGGAATTAGCAACCCTCGATCTCAGCACTTGGCATTTCGCCTACAACGGTGCAGAACCCGTCCGCCGCCACACCTTAGAACGATTTGCCGAAAAATTCCAGCCTTGTGGCTTCCGTTCTAACTTCTTATATCCCTGTTATGGCATGGCTGAAGCAACCTTGATGATTTCTGGAGGATTAGGCGAAGCAGAACCAGTTTACTGTACCGTTAAAGCCGATGAATTAGCACAAAATCAAATTGTAGAAGCATCATCAAATACCCAAAATGTGAGGCAGTTAGTAGGGTGTGGACGCGAATGGCTTGATACCAAAATCGTCATCGCTGATCCAGAATCCCTAACGCAATGCCTTCCCAATCAAGTCGGGGAGATTTGGACATCAGGACGTAGTGTAACTCAGGGTTATTGGCAGCGACCAGAACAGACTGAGGAAACCTTTAAGGCACAATTACGAGACACTCAAGAACAACCATTTCTGCGTACTGGGGATTTGGGATTTTTAAAGGATGGCGAATTATTTATCACTGGGCGGCTCAAGGATGTAATTATTATTAGAGGTCGCAACCATTATCCCCAAGATATTGAACTAACAATCCAGCAGAGTCACCCAGCTTTACGACCTGATTCCGGTGCTGCGTTTGCGGTGGAAGTCGAGGGAGAAGAAAGACTAGTCGTAGTTCAAGAAGTGCATCGCAATTACTTGCGGCAACTAAATGTTGATGAAGTAGTTGGAGCAATCTGTGAAGCAGTATCAGAGCAGCATGAGTTACAAGTTTATGCGGTATTGCTGCTGAAGACGGCAAGTATTTTAAAGACATCCAGTGGTAAGATTCAGCGTCATGGTTGCAAAAATGGATTTTTGACGGGAAATTTAAATGTTGTGGGAGAGTGGCGACAGAATCTTCACGAAAATAGACCCCACCTGTTACCTGATAAAAATAATGCCCATGAGCAGACCTTTTCCCCACAAGCAACTCAAACCAAAGAAGCCATACAAGCTTGGCTAGTTGCTAAGTTATCAGATTTGCTCAAAGTTACTCCCCAAGAAATAGATGTGCAGAAATCCTTGGCTCGTTATGGTCTAGATTCTCTAGCAATAGTAAATCTTGCGGGCGAACTAGAGCAATGGCTAGGATACAAGCTTTCTAGTACGGTAACCTATGAGCATCCTAGCATCATAGCCCTGGCTAACTACTTAGCTAAGGCAGACGTTACTAATTTCGACCTACCCACCTGTTTAATTCCCCTCCAGCCAAATGGGACAAAGCCACCTTTATTTTGCGTTCATCCACTTGGCGGAGTGGTCTTTCCCTATTATGAATTAGCGCGTCTCATCAACTCAGACCAACCATTTTACGCACTGCAATCAGTAGGAATTGAAGGACGAGAGCAACCATTAAATAAAATCGAAGATATGGCAGCTCGTTATATTCAGGCTTTGCGTGTGGTTCAGCCAAACGGCCCATACTTTTTAACAGGTTGGTCTTTTGGTGCTTACGTGGCTTTGGAAATGGCCACTCAGCTAGAACAGCAAGGACAACAGATAGCCAAAGTAATTTTGCTAGATACGCCACCACTTTCTGCTGACAGAACTACTAACTTCTTAAATTTATTGAGATTTTTCTTGACCTCATCATTACAACATAGCTGGCCGTACATCTATGATTACTTTTATCTCTACTTTGTTGGAGATAAAACTCAGCAGTCAATGGATTTTTGGCATCTGATTAGTCTGATTAATCCAGAGTCAATCGCTAAGGTAGTAGAACATGAATCGAGGCTGATGAAGTTTCGCCAACCAGTATTACAGAGGGTTCTGCACATTCTCCAGGCTAACAGTGAAGCTTTAATTAATTACAAATCAAAGTTATATCAAGGTAGAATTACTCTATTCTCTACCAACTCTCGATTTGGCAGTCACGAAGAACCCACTCAAGGCTGGCTTGATTTAGCGACACAAGGATTAGAGATTTATCAAATTCCCGGTCATCACTTCAATTTATTAAGATCACCTCATGTTGAAGTATTAGCCCAAAAGCTAACGGCTTGTATTGAAGAAGTGCAAAATTAAGTAGCAAAAATTTTTGCTCCTCCCATCCTCTAACTAGCAGATAACTATCATCGTGATCAAGAAAATATGAAAAATACAACTGTACCTCAGAAATTACAAACTGGTTTTAGCTTTGATGAAGCTATATTAATGGCCAAGTTTTGCAAACAAATTTATCAAATTTTTCAGCAAGATGATGGGTCTGTTGATGATACTGAAATTGAAGGCATCTATAACTCAGTTCATGGTAGTCAAGGCTGGGAATTTGCTCATAGCATTCGCAACGATGAAACAAATGTTCGTGGTTTTATCTTGAAAAAAAAGGATGCTCATCAATATGCTGTAGTTTTCCGGGGTTCTATTTTGACTGACCGGGGTAGTGTGGAACTTACAGACATTGCTACAGATATAAAATGGGATTTAGTTAAATACGCTAGTATGACTGATCCCAAGATTAAAGTTGTTGAAGGATTATTTTTAGCTTTTGAGTCAGTTGCAGATGAGATAAAAATCTTTTTTAGAACTTTAGCCGGTCAGTTAAAACCAAAAGATTTTCAGCAATTGCATCATTTGAGTGCCGAAAGACAACTAGCTTGCGTAACAGCGATCGCTAATGCTGGCACAATTAGACTAGGAACTGATTTTGAGCAACTAGTCAAGCCACTAATCAAAGAAGCATTATCAGATGGGGAAATTGGCAATGATGAAGAACTCGACAACATTTTAGCCGTTGAACAGAAAGCCTTATTACAACTAGAAGCTGTCACTGAACCTTTAGAGGTTTACGTAACAGGTCATAGTTTAGGAGGAGGATTAGCCCACTTATGTGCCTTATCTTTGCGGCGATACATTAAAGATTCATATTTAACGACAAAAGCATACTCTATTGCCGCACCGAAAGTTGGTAATGATTCCTTCGCCAAATACTACAACCAGCAAATAGGTGAAGGGATGAGCTATCGGGTAGAAAACTGGTTTGACCCTGTACCTAACTTACCTTTACCTGTTCCCTTCCCTTTAAATATGTTTGCAGGTAATGGTCTGAGAATTGGGGATCTTTATTTAGGTAACTGTGTCCCTGTTGGGGAAGCTCACGGGGTGATTGGTTTGGGTTCTCAAAGCGTCTCCCTTGATTTTGGCGGTGCATTAGAATTCTTGGGTGGTATTCCTTTTCCCCATAGTTTTGATACTTATATCAATTTGCTATCAGAAGATCAAGAACGTTTGCAAGGATTTTGGCGACCTATTCAAGATATCTTGGGAGTTTTTATTAGGGGACTTCTTCAAGATCATGGATCTGAAATTCAGGCTTATTTTCAAGAAGAAATTCAGGATTTGAAAAAAGAACTCGAAGAGATTAAGAGTGAAATTAAAGGGTTAAAAGACCTTGGAGAAAAACAAAAAAGCTGTAATTAAGTAGGTCAAGAGAATTAAAGACAATTGGCAAGGTCTGTCATTTGTCCCTTAGTGGTGCAGAAACGTCCTGAAGACTTGATATATGGGGAATTTTACCCACATTACCTCAAAAGAGTCCTCCGTCTGCCTCTGCTTCCCTCAAAAAACGTGCGCACGTCGAGACGCGAATTGAGTTCTCACGTGTCACGGTTTTCTCAACTTGAGACTCCAGAAAGTTTTCTGCACCATTAAGGTCTCAGACTAAAATTACTAAGTACAATTTTGCACTATTTGGTACTTTTTCAAACACAGAGGAATACAGGGGTAAACGTGGAGGAAAGCGGAGTGTTTCCAAGGTAGATTTAGTATTTTGTACTTAGCCATATTTAATGAACTATGGGTCTCTACATCTCAGAGTTCGTTGCTAGCGGAGACTTCTACAGATTTTTGATGCTTTTTCCTTTGTCCCTAGTTGCTTCATACTTCCAGCTTGCTTACGCGCCTTGGTGGTTAAAATCGGATTCCCAACTGTCCATTGACTCCCCGTACAGAATTATAACCAGCACCGATGAAGAAGCGATCGCCTGCATTTACCTGCATACCACCAGACAAAGCCACGCCTTTATCTTCAGAATAATATCCCACTCCCACATAAGGGGAAAATACTGGTAAACTCAAAAATCTCAGCACATCTACCCCTGTAGCACCATCAGGGCCAACACCTAACTCTACACCTAAATTCACAGCTCTCGCGCCGACAGCATAGGTGGTATCCCCATCTTTACCGCCGACTGAAACCCAAGGTTGAGGGATGATTTGCGCTGCTGCGGGACTAGGAGCGAATAAAGCTAAACATCCTATTGATGTGATGATTGATTTGGCAATAATTGCTCTATTCATACTTGCTCCTCAACACTACCTACCAAGTTGATACAAGAGAGTGACTAAACTAGATGTAAAAAAGTTTCTAGTTTTTGGTAAAGTAATGGGAAAGTGTGACACTTTCTAAAAAGTCCACAAACACCAATATTCTTAATAACATCACCTAACCCTTCAGTAACGGGTAGGACTCCAAGGGAGGTTTAGATGAAAGTCCTGCATGGCTCGTGGATACCAAATACAGCATCAGATTTTATGCAGTCTGGTTCGTTTTACCTATGGGTAGAAACTCCTATAAGTAAAAAAAAGCATACTCATCCACAAGCTCACCCTGGACATCTATCTTCAGAGGAATTAATCTCTTTTTTAACGGGAATTTTAGGTTTTAAAGAACGCGAATTACAATTAAAACAACGCATATCTACCCAATATTTTGCCCTACCCACAGCTAATAATCAACCTTTACCTTCACCAGAATTAATCAAGTATCTAGAAATCGAAGTTCCTGAAGAATATGAAGAGTTTCAATATTGGCAAGTAACTTGTTATGAAACGGTTGGCTCTCTCAAATCAGTAACAGCGATTAATATTATTAAATCACTCAAAGATATTCATTTTTTAGCTCTGTACAATGCTAATGAATTTCAACTAGGATCAGATTTATTATTTTGGTATCATTACACTCAAGAATTTAGACAAATAATTCTCAAAGACCAATATATTCCGTCTCTAAAATATAGACCTATAGCGGCAGCTAAAACAACTAAGAAAAAAAGTAAGTCCCCACAACCACAGGAATTTGAGATATATGCTGGGTGGGAAATTATTTCTGAGCAATACGAAGCCAATATTCAAAAATATATTGAATATATGCCCCTGATTTGTATGGCAGGAAATACTATACAGAGCGATAATATAGAATTTTTTGATCAGGAAACTCTATTACGTCACTTTTCTGAATGTCTCCTCAACAATTTAGTTACCAATACACCCTCTACAGCCGCTTTTGACAAACAAATTGCTGATTCTCTGATTTATTATTGTCTTTATCCTCAAAAACACAACCCACTCAGAACTTATACTGTTCTCCAAGAATATCAGCAATGGTTGGCATGGAAAAATAGAATTATCCGTACTCAAGCTGATTCACCGTTTCATCTGTGTTTCCAATTGCACTCTCCCACGGCGGAACAAATAGACAATTGGCAGATGCAATTTTTGGTATCCAGTAAAAAAGACCCTTCTTTAAAGCTGGCTTTGGCTGATTACTGGACGATGAACCAAAAAACCAAAACTGGTGTAAACAAAGAATTTGGTAAGGATTTTGATACTAATTTACTACTGAATTTAGGGTATGCAGCACGGATGTATCCCAAACTTTGGCAAGGTTTGGAAACGGACTCTCCCACGGGAATGCAGCTAACTTTAGAAGAGGCGTTTGATTTCCTGAAAGATAGTGCTTGGGTGTTGGAAGACTCAGGATTTAAGGTGATTGTCCCAGCTTGGTATACTCCGGCTGGTCGTCGGCGTGCAAAAGTTCGCCTCAAAGCATCAAGCCGCAAGCAGGCTGCAACTAAAGGTGAAAGCAAAAGCTATTTTGGTTTAGACTCACTGGTGCAGTATCAGTATGAATTAGCAATTGGTGAACAGCCTGTCACACCCCAAGAGTGGGAACAGTTAATTAATGCTAAAGCACCGCTAGTGCATTTTCGCGGTCAATGGATGGAATTAGACCGGGATAAAATGCAGCAGTTACTAGAATTTTGGCAATCCCACGGCGATGAACAGCCGGAAATGAGCTTACTGGAGTTCATGCAACGCAGCGCGGAAGCAGGGGACGAATGGGAAATTGAGTATGACGCAGGTTTATCAGAAATCATGGCGAAGTTGCAAGATAAAAGTCAGTTAGAACCGATTTCTGAAGACTTAAATCTGCAAGGCAACCTGCGAGAATATCAAAAGCGGGGTGTGGCTTGGCTGCAATATTTAGAAAAATTGGGATTAAATGGCTGTTTGGCAGACGATATGGGACTTGGTAAGTCTGTGCAGGTAATTGCTAGATTAGTCCAGGAGAAAGATAGCCAAAATTCCCAACTACCCACATTATTAATCGCGCCGACTTCCGTTGTCGGTAACTGGCAAAGAGAAATTGCCAAGTTTGCACCCCATTTAAAAACTATGGTGCATCATGGTAGCGATCGCCTGCAAGACTCTGCCGATTTTAAAGCCGCCTGTAAACAGTATGATGTGATCATTAGCTCCTTTACCCTAGCGCGCAAGGATGAAAAACTCCTGGGTAGTATTGAATGGCAACGCCTAGTTTTAGATGAGGCGCAAAATATTAAAAATCCTAAAGCAGCGCAGACTAAAGCTATTCTCAAACTCTCCGCTAAACACCGACTAGCTTTAACCGGTACACCAGTCGAGAACCGCTTACTTGATTTGTGGTCTATTTTTAATTTTCTCAATCCTGGTTACTTGGGTAAAGAAGCACAATTTCGGAAGTCCTTCGAGATTCCCATTCAGAAGGACAACGACAAAGTTAAATCAACTACCTTAAAGAAACTGGTTGAACCTTTAATTTTACGGCGCGTCAAAACAGACCAATCTATTATTAATGACTTGCCAGATAAAGTTGAACAAAAACTTTATACTAACCTGACGAAAGAACAGGCTTCATTATATGAAGTAGTAGTCAAAGATGTGGAAGAGAAATTACAAGAAACCGAGGGAATAAAGCGCAAAGGTTTAATTCTCTCCACACTGATGAAATTGAAACAGATTTGCAATCATCCCAGACAGTTCCTTCAAGATAGTAGCGAATTTTTACCGGAGCGATCGCATAAACTTTCGCGCTTAGTAGAAATGGTAGATGAGGCTGTCTCTGAGGGTGAAAGCCTGCTCATATTTAGTCAATTTACAGAAGTCTGCGAACAAATAGAAAAATATCTCAAACACAATCTGCATTGCAATACTTACTACCTACACGGTGGTACAAGTCGCCAACGTCGGGAACAAATGATTAATGATTTCCAAAATCCCGATACAGAACCATCTGTTTTTGTTCTCTCCTTAAAAGCAGGTGGTGTTGGTATCACTTTAACGAAAGCCAATCATGTCTTCCATTTTGACCGTTGGTGGAATCCAGCCGTGGAAGACCAAGCTACAGACCGCGCTTTTCGGATTGGTCAGAAAAAGAATGTCTTCGTCCATAAATTTGTGGCGATTGGAACTTTAGAAGAAAAAATTGACCAAATGATTGAAGATAAGAAAAAACTTTCTTCCGCAGTAGTGGGAAGTGATGAATCTTGGCTGACAGAATTAGATAACGAAGCCTTTAAACAACTAATTGCCCTGAATAAAAGCACAATTTTGGAGTAAATATATGAATAAGTTTAGCAGAACTTGGTGGGGCGATCGCTTTATCAAAGCACTAGAAGATTTTACTGATGATAGCCGCCTGCAAAGGGGACGTTCTTATGCTCGTGGTGGTAAAGTTAAAAGTTTTGCAATTGATAAAAATATTATCACGGCTCAAGTTAGAGGTTCAGTTAATCCCTACTTTGGTGTTTACAAAGAACCTACATATAATATAGTCATTGAAATTACCCCAATTGCCAAAACTCGCTGGAATGAAGCGATAAAAAGCCTTTCGTCTAAAGCCAGCATTGTTTCCCGGTTGTTGCTGAATGAAGTCCCTGAAAATATTGAAGAAAATTTCTCCCAAATGGGGTTACATTTATTACCCCATAGTAGTAAGGACTTCAAAACTAAATGTTCTTGTCCAGATTATGCCAATCCTTGCAAGCATATAGCTGGAGTATATTATTTAGTAGCTTCTCAACTGGATAACAACCCATTTTTATTATTTGAATTGCGGGGACTCTCGCAAGCAGAATTACAAGCAAAGTTAGCGGATTCTTCTTTGGGTAAAGCACTATCTACAGTATTCGATTCTCAAGAGTTAACTATTGAACCTAGCAAATCTTTTTATCCAAAGTTAGAAAAACAATCTGTGAGTGAAAAGCCAAATTTAAGAGAGTTTTGGTTAGGGACAAAACGTTTACCTTCTACTATTGAAGTCGCCAATGATAGCGGTATATCAGCGATTTTGGTGAAAAAAGAAGGTGATTTTCCAGCTTTTTGGCGGAAAGATAATTCTTTTCTTGAGACGATGGAGGAACTTTATCAACGTGTGAAAACTAAAAATCAGAATTTAATGTAAGAGGTTGTTTGATCCCACATTCCGTACTTCATAATACGGTTAGTTTTCATCATTGAGAATTGATTCTAAAATCTCTGGGGTCATTCCGTTAGCAATTGCTTGTTGACTCGCTTCTTCCATGATATCTAAGAGTGGTTTTTGACTGACTGCTTTTTGCAGCATTATGTTCAGAAATATTTGGATTTTTTGCTGTTTTTCTGGTTCTGCTTCTCGGTACGCTTTGGCAATTTCTGGGTCAACTTGAATGGTAATGTTTTCCATTATAAATTAAATGTTAATTAGTCTATTTTTATTATAGCAATTGCTAGTTTTTTCTGTTTTATACTATCTTCAATTATTTGAATCTCTTCCTCTGTTAACCCATACAATTGATACACTATCTCATCTGTCTCTCTTTCTAATTCTCAAGAGTCTTCATTTTGAATTTTGAATTTTGAATTGATTCATATCTCTTCCGACTTTTCAAACAACTTCTTAGAGGCTAACAGATGTTAACCTCTCATATTTTTTGCCTAAATTCCTAACCTTTGGTAAACCTCATCTAAATGACGCAGATGTTGCTGAGGGTCAAAACATACAGCAATTTCTGCTGGTGATAGCTTTTGAGTTACACGGGGGTCTTGGGTAATCAAGTCGTGGAAGTTTCCTTCTGGCTTGTTCCAAGCGTTGTGAGCGTTTTGTTGGACGATCGCATATGCTTCTTCACGGCTCATTCCCTTGTCTACTAAGGCTAGTAGCACTTTTTGACTGAATACCACCCCACCATAGCAGTTGAGATTCCGCGCCATGTTTTCTGGGTAGACGAGCAGGTTTTTCACCAATTCGGTGATTTCCTTGAGCATGAAGTGGGTCAAAATGCAAGCATCTGGGAGAACTACCCGTTCTACGGAACTGTGGGAAATGTCCCGTTCGTGCCACAAAGCGACGTTTTCTAAAACTGCACCAGCATGACTTCTCACTAATCTCGCCATCCCCGTCAATCGTTCGGAACGGATGGGGTTGCGCTTATGAGGCATAGCACTAGAGCCTTTTTGACCTTTCGAGAAGAACTCTTCCACTTCCAGAACGTCTGTTTTTTGCAGATTGCGAATTTCTACAGCAAAGCGTTCAATGGAGGCGGCGACTAAGGCTAATTGCTGCACATAATCGGCGTGGCGATCGCGCGAAATAACTTGTGTCGAAGCGGTATCCGGTTGGAGTCCCAATTTTTGACAAGCGATCGCTTCTACTCTCGGCTCAATATTGGCATAAGTTCCCACCGCGCCAGAAATCTTCCCGACTGCAATGGTTTCCCGGAGAATTTGCAGCCGTTTTTGATGACGCAACACTTCCGCCAACCACCCAGCCAGCTTAAACCCAAAGGTAATGGGTTCAGCATGAATCCCGTGCGATCGGCCGGCCATGACTGTATAACGATGTTCCCGTGCTTTTTCGCGAATTACCTGAATTAAATCTTCCAGGCGTTGCGCTAAAACATCCAGACTAGCAACCATTTGCAATGCTAAAGCCGTATCTAATACATCTGAACTGGTTAATCCCAGGTGAATGTAACGTCCTGCATCGCCTACGTATTCATTGACATTTGTCAAAAAAGCAATCACATCATGGCGGACTTCCGCCTCTATCTCTAACACCCGTTGCGGATCAAAATTCGCCTTCGCTTTAATTTCCTCAACAGCCGCAGACGGAATATAGCCCAATTCAGCTTGGGCTTCACAAACTGCAATCTCTACCTGAAGCCAGGTTGTTAACTTATAAGATTCAGTCCACAGGTTGCCCATTTCGGGCAAAGTATAACGCTCAATCAACGTTCGCGGCAGAATACAACTGTCATATTCTACAGTCTATTTACCCCTTCTCAATGGCCTTTTTGTGGGGTGATGGAGTTAGTCTTTGATTCATGTGTAATGATACTGATGCTACCGTCGGCTTCCATATATGCCAACTTCACATCATTTAAAAATTCCACACCTTGCTGACGTAACTTACTCATCAATTCATCTTCTGTAATCAGTTCTTGTTGAAGATGACGCTGCATCATCTGACCGTTTTTTACCAACAGCATGGGCGAAGGATTAAGAAATCGCTGAAAAGCAGGCAATTGGTAGCCTAACCAGTTGAGAAAGTAGCTCCAAAAAATCACCGTTCCTACTAAAATCGCTCCTTCCGTAATCGATGTATAGTTACTGGCCATGGCATTTTGGGCAGCTTCAGCAAATAGCACCACGACAAGTAAATCGGTAATTCCTAAAGTTCCCAGTTGTCGGCTAGGTAATAATCGTAATACCGAAAACAGAGCTAGGTAAACTAGAGACCCACGTACTACTAATTCCAGTACGCTGATACTAGGAACAAAAACCGCACGCCAATCAATATAAAACCATTTATCCATCGTATAAAAAAGAGGCTTGTACCGCTACGCGGAAGTCACAAGGAGTCAACGCGTCTCTACTCAACGCTCAGAACTGTTTTCTATTCTCGTTGATTAGCTGAAGTTTTCTCATTGATAGAAACAGCGTTACGATTCGGGACAATACGTCTACCGTACTTCCTCGCATACACCTGCGTAAATTCAGCCCCAAAAAACAGAATTTGGGCAGTATAGTAAACCCAAATCAGAAGAACTACCAGTGAACCAGCCGCACCATAAGCCGAGTCAAAACTGCTACTACCTAAATATTTTCCTAATAAAAAATTACCAATAGAAAATAACAGTGATGTCAAACTAGCACCGATTAACACATCACTCCAAGCTAGTCTCACATCAGGTAGCACTTTAAAAATTAGCCCAAACATGATTGTAGCGATCGCAAAGGAAATAACAAAGCTCAGTATCTGCCAGAGAAAACCAATCCCTGGTAATACTCCACTAAAATAATTCACGACTGCTGCTAATACTGCACTAATTACTAAAGAAGCTAACAGCAAAAAGCCAATCACCAAGATCATCGCAAAGGATAAAAGACGTTTGCGAATGATATTCTTCACACCACGTCCTGGTTTGGGTTTTACTTCCCAAATCGTGTTGAGGGAATCTTGTAACTCAGTAAATACACCAGTCGCACCCAATAGCAGCACTACCACACTAATTACAGAGGCGATTGTTCCAGCCTGTGGCCTACTGGCATTTTGAATGGCGATCTCGATGAATTCTGCCCCTTGTCTACCAACTACACTTTGAATTTGGTTAACAATCTCACCTCTGGCGGCCTCTTCACCAAACACTGCACCAGCGATCGCAATTATCATAATTAGCAACGGTGCGATAGAAAAGACCGTATAGTAAGCCAAAGCAGCCGCCAAGCGCGAAGCTTGATCCTCATTCCATTCTCTAAATGCTTCCTGAAAAAGTTGCCAAATCGCCTGTAAATTCATTAAATCAGTCTCCCTGGAAATAAGATGCCACTTTTTGCCATGATATATTGGATACTGATTTACTCAGTAATGGCATCTTCCCCAAGGTACTTATAAAGCTTTCTTAAGGCATAATTTTAGACTCATTTAACCCAAAAATAGAAGCACCCCCATACCCCTTTACTCTTAGCTTTTAAACTAATCACACTCTAAATCGCTGCTTCTTGAGGCTGACAATCAAAAACCACCATGAAGGAAGCATTTGGGACTACTTGATTCAGATGCTGTATGTAACCATCTGCGTCATAACGACTACGAAAACGCGCCACAATTTCACGACTGGCATCAGGAAGTAATCGTGCAATTGCCCACGAGTTTAGGCGTTGTTTGTAATCCTTTGGTTGAGTTTCAGAGCTTGGTGCTTTGTATTCAGTATTTTGTGGCATGATTATCTTAACCGTATTAAGTTTCAGTAAAGGCGTTAGTGAATCCTCTTACAGAAATTCACTAGCTCCTTTTTTATAGTGCTGCCACCTTGTTATTCGATTATTTATAAATTGTCAACACCGAGTGCTATATTTTAGACTAACTAATTTGGAAATCCCTATTCAGTATGAACTTCAAAATCTTTGCTTGTAAAGGTTAGAAGGAGAAATTATATCTTTGCTCAAAAGTTTAGTTAATAATTTTTGGAATTATTGGTATAAGTTTATAGAATTCAGCACATACTAGTAAAAAAACAAATTTAATTGTCTTAAATCATACTGAGTAGGCTATTTTTTTTAGAAACAAGTTTATCTGCATCATCAAGAACTAATCAAATGTTTCTTTATGAAGAAAATGTTACTAAATAATAAACTGTAACGATGCTACGTCTCAACCTTAAAAATCGTAACTTTCGTCAACCCAAAATCACCTATTAGTTGACCGATAGTGGTAGGTTAGTTACAATCTGGGCAATAAATTATACTTTTAAAACATAAAATGCCATTAGTAACGTCAATAATTCAAAAAATTGCACCCCAGATAGGTGCAGTAGTCGTCATAGACCCAGAATATCAATTGGTTGGACATATTACTTTTAAAAACGGGCATAAAGCATTTTTTAGCACTACGAAATTAAATATTAATGGTTTTGGATCAGCCGAGATAGCAAAAGATAAAGGTTATTCTAATTTTTTTCTCAAGCATTTTGGATATAAAGTTACTCAAGGAAAAACATTTTTTAGCCATAAATTTTGTGAAAAGATTGCTAATGATAGAAATATAGATGTTGGATTTGAATATGCTCAAAGTTTAGGATTTCCTGTAATCGTTAAACCAATTAATCTCAGTCAGGGAAAATTAGTTACTAAAGTTCATAATAAAACAGAGTATTATCAAGTAGTTAAAAAAATATTGCGAATTAATTCAGGGTTAATTGTAGAGAAATTTTATGTAGGTAAAGATTATAGAATTGTAGTCGTAGAGAATGAAGTAATAGCAGCCTATCAAAGACTACCTTTATCTGTGATCGGTGATGGTAAATCTAATATTTTAGAGCTACTTCAACAAAAGCAAGAAAATTTTATACAAAGCGGTAGAAAAAAAATTATAGATTTTGATGATTTCCGCATCAAACGCAAACTAAAAAGGCAGAATCTCAATTTTAACAGTATTATTCCTCATGGTAAAATCATCCATATTTTAGACAACGCTAATTTATCTAGTGGTGGAGAAGCAATAGATGTCACTGAAAGCATCCATCCTGACTTTCAAAAACTAGCTTTAAATGTCGCTAAAGATATGGGCTTAAGATTAATAGGTTTGGATATTATGACCCATGATATAACCAGACCAATGGTAGATTATGTCATTATCGAAGTTAATGGTTCGCCTAGCTTAACTCACTATGCGTCAATAGGAGATGTCCAAATTCAAAGAGTTGAACAGCTATATCTCAAGATTCTTCAGGCATTAGAAAAAGATTACAACAATCAGAATTAAGTGGGGATTGGGGACTGGGGACTGGGGACTAACAAGTATAGGTTTTTAACCAAAGAATGAGTGATGACTATAAAATTAACGTAAACATCATCATTTCCTTAATCCCTACACCCCTACACCCTAATTACAGACGTTGCAGGAGGTTTAAACCGTGAGTGTCAGTACCACAAGTATTTAACAGCCCATATTCTTGAGCCAGTTGTTGTATTTGCTGTGATTCTTTGACGCTGGGTTTCCAGGGGTTGGGGTTGTTGTAAGCATAGAATGTTTCTACACCATCAATCCCATATTCCACGGCTGCCGGAATTAAGTCAAGGTGCGATCGCTTGTAACGTGCAGGATGCGCTAATACAGCCAATCCCCCAGATGCTTTAATCGCCGCAATCACGTTACCTGCTTCATATTCCTGATCAGTAGTCACCTTTCTTTGTAAATAAGGTCTCATACTCAGGTGTCCTGGCTGAAAACCATAGGCCAAAATATGAACTTCCACATTCAATAAATTGGCGTTCACTTCTACACCACTCCATAGGTGCGGAGTGGTTGCGCCGGGATTATTCCATTTCCAGTCTTCTAGCCAAGCCTTTGCCACTTCATAGCCACCAATAGTATGATGGTCGGTAATCGCCAAGCCGTTTAAGCCAATAGCGATCGCTTGCTCCATCAACACACTTGGCTGTAATCTACCGTCTGAGTAGACAGTGTGCATATGAAAGTTAAATAATCTCGGACAACTTTGGGCATCTATATTCTGGAAAACTTGCTGTAGAAGTTCACTAGAAGCAGATGTCCGGGCAAAATTTACTACCATAACCCTCTCTGAATAAAAATACGTGATTCCTGACACACCAACACGCCACACCCAGAAATGAGCATTTAACAGCACCTTTAGTTAGTGCTGAACAGCTATTTTCTCAGTTTTATCAGTCAGATTTTTTCAATATGTTAAGACTACGTTAGCAAATCTAAATGCTTACGGTCATGAGTATATCCAATCGCCTTCATAAGTATCAGTAACAATTTTTTGAATATTTTTATTTTAGATACATAGATAAATACTGTGTAAATTATCTCTAAATCCTGTTTTTGGTAGAGCTATCACGCCCTACCAATCTAGTAATGCCTCTGAATTATGGTATCAAAATTAACTTTTTCACAATCCTGTCAATATACCTTCACCAGTCATCACTTCCCCAACCACAAAAGCGGGAATATTCTCTGCTTCAAAGAATTTAATTGTCTGTTCTACTTGATGGGGTGGGATGAGCAGTACAAAACCAATGCCCATATTGAAAGTGTTATACATTGCTTCCGCACTTACAGACCCAGCTTCAGCTAACCATTGAAAAAGCGGGGGAATCATCCAACTGTTAGGGTTAATTTTAATAGATTGACCTTTGCCCAAACACCTAGGTAAATTTTCCGGCAAGCCACCGCCTGTAATATGTGCCATTCCGTGAATTTCTATGCCTGCTTGCCGTGCAGCCAAAACAGGTTTGACATAGATGCGTGTAGGTTGTATGAATGCTTCGCCGATAGTTGCACCACCTAATAATTCTGGTGTGTCGTCCCAACTAAAGCCCCCATCGCTGACAACCTTACGAACTAAGCTTAAACCATTACTGTGTACCCCAGAACTAGCAAGTGCGATCGCCACATCTCCAACTTCTACCTGCGAACCGTTGAGCATTTGGCTTTTTTCCACAATTCCTACACAGAAACCAGCCAAATCATACTCACCAACTTGGTAGAAACCAGGCATCTCTGCTGTTTCTCCTCCCAACAAAGCACAACCCGCCAGCTTACACCCAGAGGCGATACCCGCCACTACTTGAGTTAGCTGCTCTTTATCTAGTTTGCCTGTGGCGACATAATCTAAAAAGAACAATGGTTCAGCCCCTGATGTCAACACATCATTGACACACATAGCAACTAAATCAATCCCCACAGTATCGTGACGGTTGAGAATATGGGCGATTTTTAGCTTTGTCCCCACACCATCAGTCCCAGAAACCAATACAGGTTGTTTGTAACCGCCTGGAAGTTCAAAACAACCACCAAAACCACCCAGTCCACCAAGCACTTCTGGTCTAAAAGTGCTGTGAACCAAATTGCGAATTTGATCTACAAAAGCTCGACCAGCTTCTACATCAACCCCTGCATCCCGATAATCCATAAGAGTTAGTTATTAGTCATTAGTCCATAGTCATTAGTCCATAGTCATTAGTCCATAGTCAATAGTCGATGGAGCTAATGACTAAACGCTTCTTAATCAAGTCGATTCCCTGTCACCTGTTACCTGTCACCTATCACCTGTCACCTATCACCTGTCACCTATTAAAAAACTTCTTCTTCAATACCACGCCACCATTCACCTAAATTCATTAAATCTTGGTGAATATCTGCTAATTCATTAGCGTAGGTATCTTCTGAAATGGTGGCTTTGCGTTCTTGGAGTTTTTTCAGCCGCAACTGTACCAATAGCCAGGGTTTGGCAATACTATTGGTTGCTTCCATGTATTGTGCGAGTTCTTTGCTATTCATTTGTAATAATTGTTGCAATACTTATTTAACATAATATTAAATTATGGGAGGATGCGATCGCTATCCACGCCAATTAGAGAACAAAACAGCCACGATATTTAGTCGTGACTGTTGATTTATAGAAATATTAGCAACATCTCAAAAGATTACTAAGGTAAATTAGGCTTTAGCTAGATTTTCAGCAACAAAGTCCCAGTTTACCAATTGATCCAAGAAATTTTTGATAAATCCTGGACGAGCATTTCTGAAGTCAATGTAGTAGGCGTGTTCCCAAACATCTAAGGTTAGGATTGCCTTCTTGCCATGAGCTAGAGGGTTTTCTGCGTTTGGTGTTTTCATTACTTTGAGTGTCCCACCATCATCAACTAACCAAGCCCAGCCACTACCGAACTGAGTTGCAGCAGCGTTAGAAAACTCTTCTTTAAATTTGTCGAAGCTACCAAAGTCTTTCTCAATCTTAGCGGCCAGTTCACCGGTAGGTGCGCCACCGCCTGCGGGTTTTAAACAATTCCAGAAGAAGCTATGATTCCAGACTTGGGCAGCGTTGTTGAAAATTCCTACTTTAGAAGAATCTTTAAAGGAGATTTGAATGACTTCTTCTAGGGATTTATCAGCCAATTCTGTACCGTCGGTCAGCTTATTAAGGTTATCTACATAAGCTTTATGATGCTTACCATAGTGATACTCGAAGGTTTCAGCTTTCATGCCATAGTTCTCTAGAGCATTAAAGTCGTAAGGTAACGCTGGTTGTGTGAATGCCATTTTGTCAAGTCCTCTCTTTACTGTGTTCTAGTTAAAACCTATTACGGCAGCGTACAAAGTTACAGGTTTTGCGCCTAGCCGTTTTATGTCCCTAATACTTAGGATATAAAACTTAACATCGTAATTCTACTACCAAAGTGAATATTCAGCCCAAGTAATTTTTAAATAAGCTAAATTACCAAGAATTTATGATGATAAATAAAAAAAGCTAATACATCCTAGATGTAGTAATTTAAAGTAAGAGGTAGGTAGTAGAGGGCAGTAGGCAGGACAATAATCTAAAACTTTTAATATTACAAGTCCCTATAAAATTTGGTAAGGCCAGTTTATGAAGACATTATTGCAGGTATTATCTGAAGATTACTCAGGTAAAGCACATTTAGCAATGCAACTATTGTTAATAAAAAAATCATGAAAGATTAGACGCTATATTTTGATGTATTTGGTAATACGAATTTTTGTAACAAATGCCTTCCCACTGTGAGATTACCTATGTAATTTGTTCTCCTCTGTTCTTCTGCTACCTAAAGGAACTCCAAAAAATAAATTATCCAATTTCTGAAATAAAAGCGACGGGATATTTTTTTACTGGGAAGTCCCATACCTCCTGCTCCCCCTTGTCTACTTTGTCCCTCTTCCCTTGTCTCCCCTTCCACTCATAAAACTAGAGAAACTTGGCTATTCTCTCCACGGCGGTTTCTAGTACAGCAGGTTCATGGACTAGGGCAAAACGAACATATCCTTCGCCAGATTTGCCAAAGCCAGCACCAGGGGAAGCAGCTACACCAGTTTGTTGAACTAACTGGGTACAAAACTTTACAGAATTTTGACTCCAAGGAGATGGCAATTGCGCCCAAATGTACATTGTGGCTTTGGGTGTGGGTACATACCAACCTATACGATGTAAAGCATTGATAAAAGCATCACGACGTTGACGAAATCTATTCACAGCCGTTTGCACTCCGGCTTGGGGGCCTGTGAGAGCTGCGATCGCACCATTTAAAATTCCCCGATACTGATTAAAATCAACGGCTGCTTTGACTTGCCGTAAAGCCTGAATTAATTGGGCATTCCCGATGGCGTAACCAATCCGGAAACCGCCCATATTGTAAGACTTGGAAAGGGTGAAAAACTCTATTGAGACGCTTTTATCGGGGTCAGCTTGCAAAATCGAAGGCACAAGGGCTTTCTCCGAGTCCCCAGTCTCAAACGTTCTTTCATTTTGAATTTTGTAGCTTGCTTCTCCGGAGGAGTATTTTGAATTTTGAATTGATTTGTCCTCAGTCTCCTCAAAAACTAAATCTACATAGGGAAAATCGTGAACCAAGGCGATATTATGTTGCTGACAAAAGGCAACGGCTTCTTTAAAGAAAGATAAGGGTGCGATCGCGGCTGTGGGATTATGAGGATAGCTCAATACCATCATCCGCGACTGGGCTAAAACATTAGCAGGAATATCACTCAACACAGGCAAAAAATCATTTTCAGCCTTCAAGGGCATAGGGTAGATTTGCCCACTAGCTAAATAGACTCCGCCCATATGGGAAGGGTAGCCAGGATCGAGTAGTAAGGCAAAATCTCCAGGATTGAGCAAAGCTAAAGGTAAATGAGCAGTACCCTCCTGAGAACCGATTAAAGGCAGTACCTCAGTTTCAGGATCAACTTTGATCCCAAACTTTTGTTCATACCAATTAGCAGCCGCTTGCCGAAACCCCCGTGTACCGTTAAACAGCAAGTAGCCGTGGGTACTAGGGTCATAGAGAGATTGCGCGATCGCTTCAATGACGTGGGCTTCAGCTGGCAAATCAGAAGACCCCAGGGACAAATCAATTAACTCTTTCCCTGCTGAGAGAGCCAATGACTTAGCTCTATCCATATCAGCAAATACATTAGATTGCAGGGGTTGTAAACGTTGGGCAAATTGCATATTAGTCATTAGTCATTAGTCAATGGTCATTAGTCATTAGTCATTAGTCAATCAATTTTAAATTTTAGATTGGCGATTTTAGAAAGAAGCAATCCAAAATCCAAAATCCGTCTTGAAAAGTTGAGCCACTGCGTTGGATGGGTTTCCCGGCTTGTATCAAGTGGCGTTCCTAGGTTGGGAAACCCGCCTACAGAACTTTCCGCAAAATCTAAAATTGGCATAGTCAACCGTCGTTACTATAGACTAAAGACTATGGACTAGGAACTAATTATTATTTAAGTGCGTATCCAAGAGATTGAGTAATTTCTCTTTGCCGATCACCCCTTCAGCAGATACTAAGACTTTTTCGCCTTGAACCAGTCTGAGGGCTGGGACACCTTCTACTTGGTATTGTTTCACCGTGACAGGATTAGGATCTATTTCTAGTTTCACAACTTTCAGGCGATCGCTATAAGTTTTAGCAACAAAATTCATCAGTGGCGACATCAGTTGACAAGGCCCACACCAGGAAGCCCAAAAGTAAACTAATACAGGTTGCTCGGCTTGCAACACTTCAGTTTCAAACTCAGCATCGCTGATGGTGATTACACCCTTACTCATTGCAGTCTCCATTAGTTGGCATCGATCAAAGTTGGCACACAAATTACTGTATCCCAAAGTTGTCAACAGTCCCTAGTCTATATTGCATAGATATTTGCTAATGTTAACGATTGGTGAGCAGGATGTTATTGTCATCTAATATGTAGCTAATCCCCGTCTATATCAGTAAAGTACCCGAATTATCAGGATATTCGTGGCAACGCTTATTTACGAATTAGGTAGATCAAAAAGTTCTTTCAGTTTCCACTCCTGGGAATCATTTTTTTATGCTCCAAAGACTATATGTACACAACTTCAGATGCCTAGAAAACTTTGAACTGCCCATAAAAGGGATGTCATCTGCTCTCTTGATTGGAAAAAATGGTACAGGTAAATCAACTATTGCCATTGCATTAGAAGTACTTCAGTCCATCGGTCGAGGTATAAATAGAGTTGGGCAACTGGTTCAGTCAAAAGATTTTGTTCGTGGTAGGTCTGATGTTCCCATCCGCTTTGAAATAGAAGTATTACTGAATAATAAAATATATATATATATATTGGCTTTAGAGTTGCCAGAAAAATTTAAAGAACTGCGAGTTTTGGAAGAGCGATTACTAGTTGGAGGAGAACCCATATACTCGCGCAAAGCAGCCCAAGTTACTCTTCATAATAGTGTACAAAATCGAGAAGCTCAATTTCTAGTAGATTGGCATCTTGTCGCCTTGCCAGTAATTCAGGAGCAATCTGAAACTGACCCCCTTCGTATCTTCAAGACTTGGCTAGCTCGGATAATTATTTTAGCCCCAATTCCCAGCTTGATGACAGGAGACTCCAACGGTGAAACTTTAGAACCAAGGCGTGATGCTGTAAACTTTGGGGAGTGGATTTCTGGATTACTGAGTCGTTATCCTGCTGCTTACACACAGGTTGACAAATATCTGCGAGAAGTTATGCCTGACATTCAGGATTTTCTGAATGAACAGATTGGCAAAGACTCTAAAAGCATGATTGTTCGGTTTGAAGTCAATCATGCCAATCTTAGTGTTGAATTTAAAGACTTATCTGACGGGGAGAAATGCTTTTTTCTTTGCGCTGTTGTTTTAGCTGCTAACAAATTCTATGGGCCACTTTTTTGTTTCTGGGATGAGCCTGACAACTATCTCTCTTTATCGGAGGTTGGGCATTTTGTCACATCACTGAGACGCTCATTTAAAGCTAGTGGTCAAATTTTGGTGACATCTCATAATCCTGAAGCCATCCGCAAATCTTCCGATGAAAATACCTTAGTTCTCCAGCGAAAAAATCACTTAGAGCCAACTTTAGTCAGACGGCTCAGTGATATTTCTGTTCAAGGTGATCTCGTAGATGCCTTGATTCGTGGCGATATAGAACTATGAGCATCAATAAATACCAGCCGCACATTTTTGTCTTACCGGAAGACGATGCTAATCGCCAGATTGCCAACGGATTTATTCTTGATCCCAACCTTAACAATCGAGCTATTCAAGTCTTGCCACCTGCTAGGGGTTGGCAAAAGGTTTTGGAGCAATTCACGGTAGTTCATGTCCCTGAAATGCGAAAATTTTCAAAACGGATGATTATTTTGCTGATTGATTTTGATGAGCAGCCGCAAACACGATTGAGTTATATACAGAATCAGATTCCAGAGGATCTAATTGATAGAGTATTCGTGATTGGAGTGCTGTCTGAACCAGAAAATTTAAGGAGAGACATGAGAAAAGATTTTGAAGGTATCGGGGAAGCTCTTGCACTAGATTGCTCAGAAAACAAGAATCACTTATGGGAGCATAATCTTCTCCAACACAATAGAATCGAGTTGAATCGGATGATTTCATCTGTCAAGCCATTTCTGTTTAATTAGGTAAGGAGATGAGGGAAAGAAGTTTTGCGTAATGACAGTTGACTAATGACTAAAAGACAAAATCCCACAACCGAGAGGCGTGGGACTAGCTATAATTACTATGTTGCAAGTATTACATTTGATCCAATTGCTTGCGTAGGGCTTCTAAGTCACTGTCAACCACATCATTAGATTTAGGTGCAGTGGATTGTTGTTCTTGTTGTGGAGGTAGTTGGGGTTGGTTGACTGGGGTTGCAGGTGCTAAAGATGCCTTCATTGCTGCTAATTCATCATCAACATCACTACCAGCTTCTAGTTGTGCAAATTGGGTTTCTAAGTCTGCGCTTGCAAGTTCGGCGGATGATTGGGCGCGGGCTTCTTGCATTAAGACTTTTTCTTCCATTCGCTCAAAGGCTGACATGGCACTGCTGGTATTCATACCGCTTACCATGTTTTGCAGTTGTTCTTGGGCTTTGGCGGTAGTAATCCGAGCTTTGAGCATTTCTTTCTTGGTTTTAGCTTCAGAAATCTTGCTTTCTAGTTGGATTAAGTTGCGTTTGAGGGTTTCAACTTGGGTGCTTTGTTGATCTAGGCTAGTTTTGAGGGCTGTACTAGTTTCGGTATAAGTTTTTTTACGTTCTAGAGCTTGTCTTGCTAGGTTCTCATCACCTTTTTGCAGTGCTAGTTGAGCATTGCGTTGCCACTTATTAATTTCGTTTTGAGCGTCATTATATTGTTTCTCTGAGCGTTTTTGAGCGGCGATCGTTTGAGCTACGCCTTGACGCAACTGCACCAAGTCTTCCTGCATTTCCAGGATGGCTTGTTCTAGCATTTTTTCTGGATCTTCGGCTTTACTGACTAAATCGTTGAGATTAGCACCGACTACTCGCTTAATCCGATCAAATAATCCCATAATTTTGTTTTCCCTTGTGAAGTTTACGCGCTTGGTTGGGTGGTTCGCTTTTTTACTATTTAATAACTTCCATTTTTAATGTAATCTTTCCGGTTTGGATCAGTACATCCTGACACCTATATAATTGCTAAGATATCTCCTAGATTTAAAAGTTGCCCAATTTTTCAGATTCTTATTTTTCAGATGCTTAAATTGGGGGCAGTTTTTGTTGCTGTGTATTTTCAGTGTCGTGTAAGAGGTGAGATTTCATAGCTGCTAGTTCGCTATCAACGTCCTTAGTAGCTTCTAAAGAGGCAAATCGTTTTTCTAAGTCATCACCACCCAGTTGAGCGATCGCCTCTGATTGAGCTTCTATTTGTAAAACTTTTTCTTCCATACGCTCAAAAGCACCCAAGCTACTGGTAGCAGAGGCTTCACTTAGCATATCTTGCAGTTTATAGGATGCTTCCGCCGCACGAGCGCGGGCAATATACATATCTTTTTTAGTTTTGGCTTCGGAAATTTTTAACTCTAGTGTCCGCATATCTTGCTTAAGTCTGGCTACTACATCATTTTGCTGCTGTATTTGGTTAGTCAGGGCTGTTGCAGTTTCTAGGTAGGCATGGCGTTTAGTTAGGGCTTCTCTTGCTAGGGGTTCATTACCTTGATTGAGAGCCAATTGGGCGCGACGATACCATTCCTCTCCTGTTGATTGGGCAGATGCAGCTTGCCGTTCAGTGCGTTTTTGGGTGGCGATCGCTTGGGCTACTCCCTGCCGCAACAACACTAAATTTTCCTGCATTTGCATGACGGTTTGTTCCAGAATTTTTTCTGGATCTTCGGTACTGCCCAGCAAACTATTGAGATTAGCGTTAATCACTCGCATGATACGCTTGATTAATTCCATGTCAGCTCTCCATTCGGTCTTTGCCAGTCATTCCCTTTGGGAAATTTAAAACTTTTACTGAGCTTGTCGTGGGAATACTTCTCGGCTATGTAAAGTATTCCAAATTCAAAATTCCAAAAAATAATTTTGAATTGAGCGAAGCGACGGTTAACAGATAGGCGATTTTCTATATGTCTTAACCATCCTATCGCAAATTATTACTGCTCATGGCTGCTGTACCCTGGCTTTAATTCCCTTAGCTTGTAGTTGTTTTAGCCTTTGTTGTGCTTCTTCTCTAGTCTTCAGCGCGCCCAAGTAAATTAATTTATTACCACTTGATAAGTAAGCATCCGGAATTACTTTTCGTGCAGCCGCCAGAGAACTTGCTTCTTGATTGTCGGTCACTATGTAGTATCGTCCATCTGCTGCGGGTTTGATTTCTACGTTTGACTGGGTTGGTGTAGCTGTGGGTTGCGGTAGGGGTTGTAAGGGTGTTGGGGATATATTCAATGGTGGTAACGGCTGTACCTGTGTTAAAGGAGGAATAACCGGTGTGGGGATGGCAAGGGGGTTTAATGGTGCTATTGTTGGTTGAATTTTTGGTTGCAAGCCAACTACATCATTAGGGTCTCTGACTTCAGGAAATTCTTGGGCGGCTAGGTTGGGATATTTGGGTATGGGTGTGACTTCTGGCTGGAGTTGGGGCTGGGCATTTGTTCCAACTGCGTCTGGATTTTCGCTCCTGGGAGAGGAGTTACTGTTGAATAATTTACTCAGATTTAGTTGGGGTAAACTCTTCGGGTTAAATACCACATAGCCTAATGTCAGACTGGCTAATAATAACAGCAGCATAGAACCTATACCCAAAGGTGATAGTAGACTATCACTAGAATTGCTTGGTTGGTTGTCGGCTGATGACTGCTCATCCGTTAAACTACGTAGTAGTGCTTCACTAGATTCTAGGTAGTCATCCGGCTGACTAGGAGTGTCATTCGTTAAAAGCTTGTCATTTTGATTGGTCTGGGTACTGGCCGGAACTATGCTAATAGCAAGGTTGGGTAGAGGTAGAGGAATCTGGATGTTGGATTCGGTGTGAGTAGATACCGATGTATGTTCTGGTGTTTGTTTGTTGGTAGTTGTTAGTGCTGATTGTTCTGGTGGGGTTTCAGGAACAGGGGTTGTATCGTTTCTAATTTCTACTCTTGGGGGCTGAGGATTACCCACTGTGGTAGTTTTTGTCGTCACATCTTGAGGCGGACTGCTGACATAAGTATGTACTGAGGACTGGCTGGTTGTTCTCACTCCCATCCGTGAGCGGCGGTAACGGGCTAATTCTTGCTCTAACTGTACTTCTAAACTCCCTAGTGCTGCTGCTAATGCTGGCTTCAAACTAGGTTTTTTAGGCGATCGCGTACCAGAATCGATCAGGGGTTTTTGACTCATTGCCTCATGCCTCCAACGTGGGCTGCTGGATTAACTTTAGATAATTTTGTGCCAATCGTAACGAAAATTGTTGATTAGTATAGATCCCAGAACTAATCTTTATTTTTACTACTTTTTGACAAGATGTCTTTGAAACCAATTAATGATATTTTAGGTATTCTGGAACAGCAAGCTAAATGGCGGGAAGACCCATTTCAACTTCTCATCCAGTCCTGGGCAGAAATTGTTGGTACGGTTGCGGCTAAACACTCTCGCCCATTATCAATGCAGCGTGATGTGTTACGCGTGGCAACTTCTAGCGCGGCTTGGGCGCAGAATTTGACATTTAGCCGTCAAGCATTACTTGTGAAGTTAAATGCAAAGTTATCTATGTCTTTGGTGGATATGCGCTTTTCTACTGCTGGCTGGCAAAAGTCAAAAGAGGTATCACAGCCACAACCTAGTTTCTTACCCAGCGAACATCCTAGTTACTTAGGTGACATTCATAATTATTCCACTGTTAGTAAAACTACTGAGCAAAATGCCAATCAGGCTTTTGAGTCTTGGTCTAGGATCAGGCAGGCGCGATCGCAAGGCTTACCCCTTTGTTCTCAATGTCAATCTCCCACACCACCCGGTGAACTTCAGCGTTGGGGTGTATGTGCCTTATGTAGTGTTAAACAATCATCAAACAATATTTGAAGGCTTGAGCTAAAAATCTACTTTTAGTATTTAAATTTACTTGTATATCCTATAAAATGGTAAGTAAATAGCTCAAAAGATACATATTATAGATTAGTTGAAAATTTGCATAACATTTAAAACTTTGTTTTTACCGTTGATCCCCAATGAGTTATAGGCAATAATTTATATGTGACCACTACAGCAAATATTGAAAAATATAACACAAATCTAAAAACAATCTAAAGTTTATTTTAGCAGAAAAAGGCTATGATCTAGATATAATCACGGGTTATGGGTTCATTACGTATTTATATCTAGAAGGAAAATAAAAAGACAGAAATTAGCCCTAGACGGCGTTAAAGATGAACCCAAATGAAACCTATTAATTATTTGACATCTGCCTGTCGATATTGCCGCCACTATAAGCCAGAAGGCCGTCGTGGTGGAAATTGCCAACAGTTGGGCGCACCAGTCCAAGCTAATTGGAAGGCTTGCTCTTTAGCACTGCCACCTTTTGCCCCGTCTTGGGAAACGTTGGAAGATGCTTGGAGTTTACCAGATGCTACACCAGTTTTAATTAAATCTGATTGTCAAATATCAACTTTAGATCACGATACTTTTGTTTCTACTCAGGAAAAGACTGCCGCCACTTCTGAACAAACAAAAGTTGAGACAGTATTTATCTAACCAACATTAATATTACCTGACTCTATGTGCAGTCTGTAACAAATTAAAATTTGATTTTAAAATTTTTAGTGCTGTCAAGTGCAACATTTGGAAAAATCGCACCCTGTCTAGAGGTGCGATTTTTTAGTTTCAGAAATTACAGAAATTAAATTAGCCAATTTTGAGAGCGAAGAGAATGCTCATATTTTTCCTCTTCCAGTGGCTCTGTTTTCTCTGCTCCCCCTGCTACTTCTGCTTACTTGGAAGTCGTTTAAGGTAGCCAAGGAAAACTGCGGAAATTCGGCGGGCGTTTTTCTAGAAAAGCTTGCTTACCTTCAGAGCCTTCTTCTGTCATGTAATATAACAAAGTGGCATTTCCGGCCAGTTCTTGCAAACCAGCTTGTCCATCACAATCGGCGTTAAATGCAGCTTTTAAACAACGAATAGCAATCGGACTTTTTTCTAAAATTTCTTCTGCCCATTTAATTCCTTCTGTTTCTAATTCATCTACTGGGACAACACAATTTACCAAACCCATATCTAAAGATTGTTGGGCATCATATTGACGACAAAGAAACCAAATTTCTCGTGCTTTTTTCTGTCCAACTATCCGGGCCATATAACTAGCACCAAAACCCCCATCAAAGCTGCCAACTTTCGGACCTGTTTGACCAAAAATTGCATTATCTGCGGCTATAGTTAGGTCACAAATTAAGTGGAGAACGTGTCCACCACCGATCGCATACCCAGCGACAAGGGCAATCACGACTTTCGGCATGGAACGGATCAGGCGTTGTAAATCCAACACATTCAAGCGAGGAACGCCAGCATCATCTACATAGCCAGCTTGTCCTCGCACACTTTGGTCACCACCTGAACAGAAGGCGTATTTGCCATCAGTATGGGGGCCAGCACCTGTAAATAAAACTACGCCAATAGTAGTATCTTCGCGAGCATCACAGAAAGCATCATAGAGTTCAAAGACGGTTTTCGGTCGAAAAGCATTACGTTTGTGGGGACGGTTAATGGTAATTTTGGCGATACCGTCGGTTTTGTGATATAGGATATCTTCATAGGTTTTCACAGGTTGCCAGTTGATTTGCATGGGAATGAAGTCCGCTCTGGTGCTTGAGAATTTTATCGCGGACGTAGGGTGTTGCGATCGCTAACGAAACAGTTTCATTATTAATATTGACTTCATATCGCCGCAATATGAGCGCAACATAACTGTAATAAAGCATCGCTACATTAGTAATACATATTGATATTGTTTAAGATAGCCATGCAAAACCAAGTACAAGATGATTCTCACCCATTAAATAGTAAACGTCATAATTACGCACCTTGGAAAAAAACAGCCGCTTCTCTATCACTAGTGTTTCTAGGTTCGGGGATGACCTTAGCAGGTGGTTATCTAGCTGGAAACCATCAGCAGTTAACCAAGAGTGCATCTAACTTGGCGGTGAGTCGAGTTGATGCAGCACCACCTTTACCAACTTTGACAGATGCTAACTTTGTCACGCAGGTAGTGCAGACAGTGGGGCCAGCTGTAGTGAGAATTGAAGCGTCTCGCACTGTCAGAACATCCTTACCTGAAGAATTTAACAACCCATTTTTCCGTGACTTCTTGGGTTCTCAAGTACCGCAACGCCAAGAGAGAGTACAACGTGGTACTGGTTCTGGCTTTATCATTAGCGCAGATGGTAGTATTCTCACCAACGCTCACGTAGTTAATGGTGCTGATACCGTGAGAGTCATACTCAAAGATGGGCGTAGCTTTCAAGGTAAGGTGTTAGGCAAAGATGAATTAACCGATGTAGCGGTGATCAAAATTCAGGCTGAGAATTTACCAATAGTAAAATTGGGTAACTCTGACGAACTACAACCAGGAGAATGGGCGATCGCGATCGGTAATCCTTTAGGTTTAGATAATACAGTAACTACAGGTATCATCAGCGCAACTGGACGCTCTAGTAATCAAATTGGCGCACCTGATAAGCGCGTAGAATATATTCAAACTGACGCAGCCATTAACCCTGGTAACTCTGGCGGGCCATTACTCAATGCTCGTGGTGAGGTGATTGGGATGAACACAGCTATTATCCAAGGCGCACAAGGACTAGGTTTTGCCATCCCGATTAAAACAGTACAACGAATTTCTAACCAATTAATCGCTACAGGTAAAGTACAACACCCTTACTTGGGTATTCAAATGGTCGGGTTGACTCCGCAAATCAAGGAAAATATCAACTCTGACCCTAACAGTGGTTTGAGTATTAATGAAGATAAAGGTGTCTTAATTGTCAGAGTGATGCCAAACTCACCAGCTGCTCAAGCAGGAATACGTGCAGGTGATGTCATACAATCACTGAACGGTCAATCAGTCACCGATGCTAGTAGTGTTCAAAGAGCAGTAGAAAATACGCAAGTCGGCGAACAGTTGCAATTAGCATTAAAACGTAAAGGGCAAAATGTCAACCTAGCTATCAGATCGGGTGCTTTCCCCACTGAGAAATTACAGTAAGGGGTTTAGGGGAGACAAGGGAGAATCAAGGGAGAATGTTTTCCTAGTTCCCAATCTCCCATCTCCCTAACGTATGAATAAATACCGTATACCAATAGCTAACAAAAATATGCCATAAAGCTTTTTCATTATTGCACTGCTTATAAATGGCTGATTGGCAAACATCGCTCCAAACAGATTACCAATTACTAGCCCAATAGCTATAATCACTGCATATTTAATATCAATTTTACCGCTACGATAGTAAACTGCTGCTCCTAAAATCCCAATTGGTAATACTTGGGCGGCGATGGATGTGCCAGTAGCAAATTTTTGATCCATTCCCATTAATAACACCATTGCCGGCACCATAATTGCACCACCACCAATGCCAAACATTCCACCTGCAACGCCAGCAGCTAAACCAATTAGCAATAGTTGAATGAGTAAATTAGACATAGAAAACTGTGAGTTTTGTCTTAACTATAAACTGATTTTAGGTGACAAGATAGCTTTGGGAAGCATACCATGTACACCTTTGTTGGGACTATTTACAACTTGGGTGATGCGAAAATTGACGGCTAAACTACACAAAACATAAGCGTCTTCTGGTGATAAATTGACAAAATGCTCTAGAAAATCAATCATATTTTTCAGAGCCATTTCTAAAGCTGCATCTAATGTTGGAGCAAACCCCATTGTGATAATATCAGTTGGTGTTTCTGCAATGGGTGTTTTAATTGGTAAATTTTCACGGAGTTTAATTTGAATCCGGCCGTTCATAGAAGTTTCGATGGCGGTGACATTTACTTCCCCATCTCCCTGTGCAGAATGTCCATCACCGATAGAAAATAATCCTCCAGGAACGAAAACAGGTAAAAATATGCGTGAGCCTGCTTGTAGTTCGCGATTGTCGATGTTACCACCATAACAGCCAGGGGGAACAGACGATCGCTCATTTTCTAGGGTGGCGACACCAAGAATCCCAAAAAAAGGTCTGAGGGGAATTTTGATCCCGCTATTAATCGGAAATTCGGCGGTTTTGTTGACTAAATCTAAGGGAATAAATCTCAAAGCAGGTTGAGTAAACTGATTGGGTAATGCTCCCCAACCTGAACGAATGGCATTAAACCCGACTGGTAAACTAGGTGCGATCGCTTCTAATTTTATTTCTAAAATATCACCTGGTTTTGCATCCCTGATGTAAATTGGCCCTGTGAGTAAATGGGGTCCTGTGGCAATTTTGCGTTCTGGAGGTAAGTTTTTGCAGATATCTAAAAATTCAGGGGTGATAAATTCTGGTGGTGCTTTGTCATAAATGTAGTAACCAGTGTAGGTTTCTACGTCAATTGTGTCGCCAGAATCAATAGTTAATACAGGTTCTAGTCTGTGAGAGAAACCCCCTAGATGCACATTTGATTTGGTGGCTTTTAAAATGTGGTGGGTCATTACCGCTATATTTGTTTTGTCAGTAGTATTGATTAGAATAGCGGGATTATAGTGATTCTAGATATCAATAAATATCTCTAGCAGCTAGTCATAAGGGCGTTGCTTGACAACTCCCCAGCCTAAAGGCGTGGGGATTCTTCCTTCATAGAAAAATGCCTTGTAAAAGCAGTGCCTTTACTTGGTCTGACTCTTTCTCCAGAAGCAGTAGCGAGATGCCCTCCCGCCAAAAGTCCTAAACCTTCATCCTTGATATTGATAGCTGCGATAATAGGGTATGCACATAGGGTTCTAAAACATGAATTGTCCTGTAAAAACTGTAGACAAATCACCATTGCTCACGAAATATTATCTATCACAAGTATTGTTGCCCTTCCTTCAACTCTAGCGCGATGTTTAGTTTTGGCTCTAACTACAAAAAGCTCATTGGCATTAAGTGTATGCGTTTCGTCTTCAGTATCAATGTGAACAGTACCTGAGATCACATAGAACAACTCATCACTTGCATCGTGTGAATGCCAACGTGCTGTTACATCCTCCATGATTCTGAGGCGAACATTATTGCCATTCACTTGACTGATGTTAAAGCTTTTCCAGCTTTCAGTAATGCCATTTGCCAAGTCCAGAAGATTATGTTTCTCCATCAACCACCTCTTCCATCCACGCCCATCAGCACAAATTTAAATTGTATTGCTGTAGCGAAGCAGCAAATAGCCAAAAATTTTACATTTGATTTCCGTCTAGACAAGCGCATTGAGAAATTGGGTAACATCGCCGATTGTGACATCTGCATCAATTTGCAGTGCTAGAAATTGGGGATGTTGTCTGATTTTGGTGAGTAATTCTATTAACTTTTTGTTGCAAAAACTTTACACTGTGTATTTTATTTACGTAAAACCAAAATTTTAGTTAAATTATCATTTAAATCAATATTTATAAGATAAGTAAAGTGGCAATCACTACTATGTTACCCAAAGGATAAAAGTGTTTCTACTTACTTATGATTGGAGCTTAGTTTATCTTTTAGCTCAAAGTGACTCAAGTGCTGGAGCTGGTGCTGGAGGTTTATTTGGTTTAATATTTGGGCTTGTGGGCTATGTTTTTGGTTCTTATTGCTTCTACACAATTTATCAAAAGCTAGGAGAAGCTAACGCTTGGTTTGCTTGGGTTCCCATTCTCAATACTTGGATCATGTTAAAAGCAGGCGATCAGTCTCCTTGGTGGATTATCGGATTATTCATACCTCTGGTGAATTTTGTGGCTTTAATTTTCTTGATTATCGCCTTTGTCAATATTGTCAAGAAATTAGGTAAAAATCCTTGGCTGATTTTGTTAATGATTGTGCCTTTAGTTAACTTTGTAATTTTATACAATTTTGCTTTTGGTTAATTGCTGATTCAGCAATAGAATTAAAGGAATTAAAATTTTAAGTCAAAAAATATGCCATAGTAAATGCTTAAATTTTAATTCCTTGCTGCAATCAACTGATAATTATTACCTCGAAGTGTTGGGAATTGCTGCTGTAATTTGGCGTAACATCATTACTTGCCAATAAGGTATAGGTGCAAGCAAGACAGTACCAGTTCCTTCAAAAGTATTAACTAAAAACTCGCCAGAGGTCATTGAACCTAAGAGAGATTTAGTAGCCTTGTCAACGCGATAGTTTATAGTATTTGTCCGGGCGATCGCAAAGTTACCATCCACTACTAATCGCTCATTTCGCAAGTTGACCACCTCTACAGGCCCTTGCGCCACCATTACTACTGTCCCTCTACCTTTGACTTTGGTTTGAAACAAACCTTCTCCACCAATTAAGCCAGACACTAATTTATTGCGCTCAATTCCGACTTCAATATTGCCATCGCTAGCCCAATAAGCACCACTGTCTAGTATCCATTCATTACCGTCTAATTCTAAAATGTGATATCCAGACAATGAAGGCTCTAAATATAATTCGCCTGTACCTGTATAAGTGGGACGGAAAATATTTTCTCCTGTGGCTAGAGATTTTAAAAAGCCCCCGGCTGAGGGTGCTTTAGATTGCATGGTAATATTGCCACGCATATAATACATTGCCCCAGATTCAGTACGAACTGTTTCGTTTTGTAATGTAACTTTAACTAAACGTAAACTTTCTCGTTCAATAATTTCAAAATTTGCCATTTTATTTTCCTGACTGTACCAAATTTGCAGAATTTACCTATAGTTTTGGCATCTCTTTTTCTAGATGGCAAGTCAGAAATTTAG